>JASHUB010000044.1 GCA_030040265.1 Microcaldota archaeon | reverse complement strand
ATCCTGTCCGAATACTTCTTCGGCATGCTTATCTTGTAGTGGGTGCTTATCTCGCGCAGGATGTGGGTATACCTTCGGGAAAGCCTCTCGGACTCACCAGTGTTTTCCTTCGCCCGGGTCTCAGCCAAAGTGAAGAGCCTGTCCATGCGCGAAAGTGCGATCTTCCTTATGAGGTCGACGTTCTTCTTCATCGCATTGCCTACATCAGCAGTGCGCCACCGTCGACCACGATCTGGCTTCCGGTCATGTACGATGACATGTCAGACGCTAGGAACAGGGCAACCTTGCCTATGTCATCCGGCTCTCCCATCCTTCCCATCGGGATCCGTGCAAGGAAAGCCTTCATCATCTTCTCCATGTCGATGCCCCCTGGGACTGGCATGGACCTCTGCAGCTTCTGCACGCCGGGAGTCAATACTCCTCCTGGCGCTATCGCGTTCACCCATATCTTATACGGCGCAAGCTCCAGCGCTATGTTCTTAGTGAAGCCCCAAACCCCGTGCTTCGATGCATCGTAGTGCGCCAGCCCAACAGACGACGGATGCAGGGCGTCTATCGAAGTTATGTTTATTATCTTTCCTCCAGCCTTCTGTTTTATCATATGGTCGGCGACGTACCGCGTGCATAGGAAAACGCCTTTCAGGTTGACGTTGAGCACCGCCTCGAAGTCTTCAAGCTTCATCTGCAGGAGCGGTATCGATGGATATATGCCCGCGTTGTTGACAAGGATGTCTATCCTGCCAAGCCTTTTCGCAACCTCCTTGACGAGTTTCTGGACGCTCTTCTCATCGGACACGTCCGTCTGTATCGCCACGGCCTTCCATCCCCTCTTCGTGATCTCCTTCGCGGCATCGATTCCCTCCTTCTCGGTCCTGTCCGCGATGACCACAGTCGCTCCGGCTTCCGCCAACCTGTATGATATGCCCTGCCCGATCCCTATACCTCCGCCGGTAACTATAGCAACCTTTCCCTTGAGGTTCAAAAAGTCGCGAGACTTCTCCATAGAATCACATGACTATTCGGGAAGAGAGGACTAAAAAGCGTTCGATGGGCCCGCGGAGATTTGAACTCCGGACATCTGGCTTATAAGACCAGCGCTCTAACCAGGCTGAGCTACGAGCCCAAGCAGATACCTATATGCAGCAGAATTCTTATAAATGGTGACTACAGCTCTAACCTTTCTATAACGGTTTAAGCTATGTCCGTTGCACGTTCCAATGGATCCTGGCGAATGGCTCAGAAAAGCCATTTAAAGCCCACCAGAGCCCGTTCATTATTTGCTAGAAACGTGTCGCGAACACCACGCCAAAGAGAAACAAAATAATTATGATGGTCATCCCGACAGTGGCTATCGCATATCTGACGGTTGTGGGTTTTCCGTGCCTGTCCAGATGCCCGTTTAGAATCCAATAGTTAACAAGTCCTGGAAGAATGGCAAGTCCGCAAATGCCGAATACGAGCTTAAACACGTCTTTCCCTCCCTCCGCTATGGCAATGCTCAATACAGAAGTCATGACACCAACATAAATCAGTATCGCTACAACCAGTTCTGCAAGCCCGATATAAATGTTGTGCGGTACTATTAATGCATTCAAGACGGTGAAGTATATCTGTAAGACAGCAAAGCCGAGTATAAACCCGATTATGCCGCCCACCGCCTGCCCCAACGGCGTGCGTTTGTCCTTACTTTTTGTGGCCATTCGGATCACCGGGCTCTAGCAGATATTCATATGCAGCAGAATTCTTATAAATGGTGACTACAGCTACTCGGTCCTGAGCGCCGTTATCGGGTCCACCGACGCGGCCTTCCACGCCGGGTACAGGCTGGAGATGACGCTGACGAGGACCGCGACCACTATCGCCAGGATGACGGTCTCGATGCTCACATTAGGCGTTATGGATGCGGACGAGGAGCTCGATGAACTCGACGCGCCTGACCCGCTGCCCACAAAGACCGCCCCGCCGCTTCCTGATGGAGCGCCGCCGCTGAACCCTCCGCTTCCTCTCGCTCCTGCTCCTGAACTCGTCCCGAAACCGGAAGCGCCGCTGGTCGATGGCGCTGTGCTGCTGGTCGAGGCGTGCGACAGCACCACCCCGAGGGCGTAGGCTCCCCCTCCGCCCACTGCAACGCCGATCACCCCTCCGGCGAAGCCTATCACCACCGCCTCTGTTAGGAATAGTGTGAGGATGTCGCTCTTCTTGAAACCGAGCGCCTTGAGCGTGCCTATCTCCTTAGTCCTCTCGGTGACCGAGACCATCATTATGCTGAGTATGCTTATCCCGGCGACGAGCAGCGACACCCCTGCGACCGAACCGAGTAGCAGGCTTATCGAGCCTATGATCGAGCTGACAGTCGATGCGAGGGCCTGGACAGATGTAACTGACACGCTGCTTCCGAGAACGTCGGTGAGGAGCGTGTCGAG
The DNA here is from genome assembly GCA_030040265.1 of Microcaldota archaeon. Lineage (GTDB taxonomy): Archaea > Micrarchaeota > Micrarchaeia > Micrarchaeales > CABMGC01 > JAKAWC01. The sequence goes on along the minus strand of JASHUB010000044.1, from coordinate 22,305 downwards.
CGAGCTCACCTGCGATGTGCTGTTGGCTATGACAAGCAGAGCACTGTACGACTGCCTGCCGGTCAGCGCCTCTGCTTCGGTGAGCGGAACGAACACCGAGCTGTCAGGCGAAACGAAGAACGCGGAGCCATATGAGTTCAGTATGCCTACGGGGATTATCGCCGCGGTCTTCGACGCACCGCCTATACCGGCGGAGCGCAGCGTCACGTAGAGCGGCTGGCCCACCGTGACCGAAGAGGAGTTCTGCGTCGTTGTCGGGAAAGCTATGTCGTATCCCACAACGCCCACAGGGAGTGTTGACTGGTTGTACAGCGTGCCTTCATAGAAGTTGAGGCTTCCTATCGCCTGTATTATGCTGTAATTGTTTATCCCAACGATTGTGACGCTCTCAGACTGCCCCGACACCGTCACGTTGCCGCTGGCCTCGATTATCGGTATCACCGTGCTGACATAGGGGAAGCCCTCTATCTCAGCGACCTGCGCGGCCGTTAGGAGCGTCGATCCTTTCGGGGTCAGGAACAGCGTCGAAGGGCCGATGCTCTCAAGCGATTTCGAGACGCTCAGGCTCACGCCAGACACCAGCGATATGAGCGCGACTATCGCGGCGACGCCTATCACCACCGTCAGTACGGTGAGCGCCGTCCTGGTCTTGCGCTCGGATATCCCCTTGATGCCCAGCCAGGCAACGTCCTTCAACTTCATGCGTGATGCGCCTTGGTCTTATCCTTCCCGGATTGCCCCCTCCTTCTCATCAGCACCACGACCGCTGCCGCGATGATGACCACCACGACGATTATTCCGATCCCGTCAACAGTGGTGAGCTCGATCGTTGAGTGCGCACCGCCTGTGCCTGACTTCGAGGTGCCAGCTGCTGCCTGCGCCTGTCCGGATCCGCCACCAGGGCTGCCAGCCGGGTTTCCACCAGTCGTGTTCCTCCTGATGAAGTTGCCGCCGGTGAAGTTGCCGCGGACCACGAAGTTGCCTGATCCGAAGCCGGAGCCGAACCCTCCGCCAACAACGACGTTGCCCGTTGTCGCGGTGACGGCGACAGATTCGCCGACGCCTACCGTGTAGTAGATTATCTGGCTCTCGGGCTGCGCTATGTTGTTTATGTACTGAACCCTTACGGGTATGGTGTACACGCCCGTTGCTGTTGACGACGATGCCGTGAAGCTGAGGGTGAACGCCGTGGGCGAGTAAACGCCCATGTCACCTATGAAAGAGGTGCTCTGGCCGAGGACGGTTATCCCTGCCGGAGGAATCGGCGTGACGCTGACCGCGTCGGCCGTGATCGAGCCTATATTGTCCAGCGTGGATGTCAGCGAGAATATCGCGCCAGGCTCTGGCACCGACGGGATGACGGACGAGCTCACAACGCTCATGTTCACGTATCCCGGAGTCAGGAAGTTGAGCGTGCGCGAGACGCTGCCGGCAAAGTACGATGTCGTCACTTCGAGGCTTGTCACGGTCGCAGACGAGGTCGGGTACACCGTCAGCGGGATGCTGACCTCTCCGCCAGCCGGAAGGTCCGGCACCGTGACGGTGCCGTCAGAGCCGAGAAGGTTGAGCGATGATCCTGGAGTGAAGCTCACTGCGAGGTTCTTTATCGCGGAGGTGCCGTAGTTGGTCAGGTTTATCCATATCGTGTCAACCCTTCCTGCAGTCAGCGTGTCTGTCGAAGCGGTAACGTTGAGCGTGCCCTCTGGCTGCAGGACGTACAGTTGCAGGCCACCGGTCACGCTGGTGTTGTAGCCGTAAGGGTTCTGGTAGTACGGGCTGAGCTGCAGCGTCTGCCCTCCAAGATCCGCAGGCACGAAGAGCGACAGCGCTATGTTGCCTGTAGCGCCTGGCGCAAGCGTCTGGATCTGCTCCTGCTGGCTCATGAGCTCAGCTCCGCTTGACGATGGCACCGGTACGGTGATGCCGGTCGCGTCCCCGGTGCCTATATTGGACACCTGGACGGTGATGTTGTTTATCTGCCCCGCGACCAGCGATGCGCCGCCGGTGTTGAACACAAGCTCCGCAGATCCCTTGTCCGGAACGTAAAGGTTGAACTCCTGCGATGCCCTCCCGCTCACGTTGTCATTGTAGGTCCACGAGACGTACAGCGGATACGTGTAGGCGACGTTCGGGCCGACGCTCGCATTGGGCGCCAGGTTGAGGTAGAATGTTAATGGGAATGTAGAGTACCCCGCCTGGTTAGGCAGGTTGACGACCGCTGTGGCTGATCCATTGAAGTTGGATACTTTGCCGGCCAGCTGTGTCACTCCGGCGACGTTGACGATGCCCATCTGCAGGACTCCCTGCACGTTGTCCATGTCGCAATTGCTGCCGCTGCTCTGCAGCAGAACTGTCAACGGAACGTCGGTCGCCCCAGGTCCGGGAGCCAGCGCGTGCGTCGAGTTGCCCCACATGACGCCGAGCACCGTGAGGCTCGTGTCAGACGGGTTTGCGCACTGCGCGGCGTTGACCGCGCCCATCAGCATGACAAGCATGCTCAATCCGATAAGTCCGAGTTTCAATGCTCTCGAGTTCATTTTCGCACCATCTTCTCTCTTTCTACAAGCCCGTCCCGGAGGTACACGCTCCTCTCTGAGTGGGCAGCAATGTCCTCTTCGTGAGTGACCATAACGATCGTAGTGTTATTCTCTTTCGCCATCTTTTTAAGGACGTCCATCACCGCGTCAGAAGTCTTCGAGTCAAGGTTCCCGGTTGGTTCGTCCGCGAGTATTATCGGCGGGTTGTTAATCAGCGCCCTGACTATCGCGACCCTCTGCTGCTCTCCGCCGCTGAGCTCGTTCGGCTTCTTGCCCATCTTCTCCCCGAGCCCGACAGCAGCCAGAAGCTCCTTCCCGCGCGCGAGGTTCTCCGGGCTGTCAAGCCCGTCGACCATGAGCGGAAGGGTCGCGTTCTCGAACGCTGTCAGATAAGGCACGAGGTTGTACGACTGGAATATGAAGCCGATCTTCCTGTTCCTCAGTATTGATAGCTCCCTGTCGCTGAGCTCCGAAGTGTCCACACCGTCTATGAATATCCTGCCGTGCGTCGGCCTGTCGAGCGTGCCTATCAGGTTCATCAGCGTGGTCTTACCGCTGCCCGAAGGTCCCAGCACAGACACGAACTCGCCCCTGCCGACCGACATCGATATATCCCTGATCGCAAGGTACTCGAGCTTCTTTGTCTTGTAGACCTTCTTTACCTTCTCTACTCTGATGACGCTCTTGCTCTGCTTCTCGTGCATCCCACACCTTGACTAGCACTAGTACGACTATCTATACATCTAAATTACTATATAAAGTTTGACGACAGCTTCGGTTTTAAGGCATCGGCCCGCCGTATGGCGCAAGTGTAGGTATTTATATACGTGAACCGAGTAAGTCATGCAAGGACTGGTTTTGAATGGACCTTGGCGAAGGACTCAGGAAGGCCATCGCAAAGCTCACCGGAGCTACCATAATAGACGCGAAGGCAATCAAGGAGTTCAACAAGGAGCTTCAGAAGGCGCTGCTGTCTTCCGACGTAGAGGTATCACTGGTCTACGCGCTGACCAAGACGATAGAGGAGAAAGCGCTGAAAGAGAAGCTGCCCCCTGGCGTCAGCCCCAAGGACTACATAACGAACATAGTCTACGAGGAGCTGGTCAGGCTCATGGGCACCGACCACGTGCCTACAATAAAACCGAAGCGCATACTGCTCGCAGGGATCTACGGCGCGGGGAAGACGACGACGTGCGCGAAGCTCGCAAAGTTCTACCAGGACCGAGGACTCAGCGTCGGGCTCATATGCTGCGACGTGTCAAGGCCAGCTGCCTACGAGCAGCTCGAGACGCTCGCGAAGCAGGCAAACGTATCGTTCTTCGGCATGAAGGGCGAGAAGGACGTCGCGAAGATAGTGCGCGAGGGACTCAAGCAGCACAAGGACAAAAAGGTGCTAATATGCGATTCCAGCGGGAGGAGCGCGCTCGACAAGGAGCTCATAGACGAGCTCAAGGTCATCAACAAGGAGTTCAAGCCAGATGAGAAGACCCTTGTCATAAACGCGGACATCGGGCAGGTCGCGGGAAAGCAGGCGCAGGAGTTCAACAACGCAATCGGACTGACAGGAGTCATAGTCACGAAGCTGGACGGTTCCGGGAAGGGAGGCGGGGCGCTCAGCGCGGTGCACGCGGCGAAGGTCAACATATCGTTCATCGCAACCGGGGAGAAGCTCAACGCCCTCGAGCTGTACGACTCGAAGAAGTTCGTCGGCAGGCTGCTCGGCATGCCGGACCTGGAGGCGCTGCTCAGCACCGTGCAGGAGGCGATAAAGGAGGCGAACCTAAAGCCCGAGGAAGTGCAGGCGGAGGAGCTTAACTTCGACACTTTCTACACCCAGCTCAAGGCTATGGGCAAGATGGGCCCGCTCAAGAACATGATGGGCATGCTCGGCGTCACCGACGTGCCCAAGGACATGATGGAGCAGAGCGAGGAGAAGCTCAAGAAGTACAAGGACATAATCGGCTCGATGACAAAGGAGGAGCGCAAGGACGAGAAGCTGGTGCGGCAGGCATCGAGGGTCGCGCGCATCGCGAAGGGCAGCGGGACATCAGAATCTGACGTGCGCAACCTTCTCAGCGATTTCAACAAGATGAAGAAGCTCATGAGCGGCTTCCAGAACGACCGTGCGATGAAGAAGCACCTGTCGAAGTTCATGCCCGGCATGAAGTAGCTGGTCCTATGCAGGAGAAAGAGGTCGTCTCGGGCAAGCTTGATGAACTCAAGGCAGAGTACGCCAAGACGAAGCACAACAAGGCGACTAACAAGCACCTCGGAATCTTGCGCGCGAAGATCGCAGCGCTGACAAAGCAGATGACTGCGAAGCGCGGAAAGAAGGGAATCGGCTTCGCTGTGAAGAAGACAGGTGACGCGACAGTCGCGCTCGTCGGCTTTCCGAACGCAGGGAAGTCTTCGCTGCTCACGTCCATAACGAACGCGGAGTCGAAGGTCGCCGCCTACGCATTCACGACGCTAGAGGCGGTTCCGGGCATGCTCTCGTACGGCGGCGCGCAGATCCAGGTCATCGACCTTCCGGGACTCATAGAGGGAGCGCACATCGGCAAGGGAGGCGGCGCCCAGATCGCGAGCATGATACGCGTCACGGACCTTCTGCTGTTCGTTGTCGACATCGCAAGGCCGGAGAACGTTTACACGCTCATCGATGAGCTTGACGAGCTCGGCATCAAGGTTAACAGGCAGCGCCCAGAGATAAAGATAGAGGAGAAACGCGGCGGCGGCCTACTGATAGAGGCGAACGGCCGCAAGGTTCCTGAAACGCACGTCATCCGCTCGATACTCAACGAGTTTGACATATTCAACGCCGTTGTCATCTTCAAGCAGGACGCGACAGAGGACGACCTTGTCGACGTCCTCAGCGAGAACACGATGTACATCCGCGGCATGATTGCGCTCAACAAGATCGACACTGCGAATCCTGCGCAGGCAACGAAGGTCTCGAACGAGCTGTCCAGCAGGACCGGCATGGAGGTGGTCGCAATCAGCGTTTCCGCTGAGACGAACCTCGAGCTGCTCAAGGAGAGAATCTTCAGGAACCTCAAGCTCATGAAGATCTATCTGAAGCCTAAGGATGGGCAGCCCGACTTCTCTAAGCCGATGATACTGCAGTCCGGAAGCACTGTGCAGGCGCTTGCCAAGTCGCTGCACACGAAGATCGCTGACAACCTGAAGTACGCGCTGGTCAACGGCAAGAGCGTTCGCTTCGAGAACCAGCGCGTCAGCCCGGAGCACAGGCTGCAGGACGGCGACGTCGTCACTCTCATCTACACAAAGGCGTAGTACTCCACGACCCGAACGCGACGAGAAGCCTTTTATCTTTTGTTTCAGATATATGGAAGGCGATCAGGTGACGATCAAGTACTGGGAATTCGAGGACGCACCGTTCAAGGAGAAGCTGAAGGACCCTAGCGTCAAGGACATAGCCAAGATCTATTTCGACAACGAGACCAAGGCCTACAGGTTTGCGAAGGCGCTCTATGAGGTCAAGGCGAAGGGCCAGCTCAGGCTCAAGGACTGCCCGAAGGACCTGCCAATCGCGACGTGGAAGCGTTATCTGGACTTCGGGGTCAACGTCGGCATACTCAAGCACGAGCAGAGCGAGTACAGCTTCACGGACAGGTACACGAAGCCGTTGAAGAATCTCTCGACATACATAAAGGCATGGACCGAGACCAAGAAGGATGAGAACCTGGACACCATATTCGCCACCGCGAAGACCGCCAAGCAGCAGAAGCGCGGCGGCAGGATAAGGAAGGAGCAGCTTGACCTGCAGCCGCAGAACGACGGCGCCGAGCAGAACGACACTGTCGCCGAGTAATCTTTTTTATAACTTTTCAGTGAGGTAATGGCATGAAGCTTCAGTCCGCGATGGAGTATCTCATGACCTACGGGTGGTCGATACTCATCATCGCCGTCGTTCTTGGCGCACTCTTCGGACTCGGAGTCTTCAACGGCGCAGCAGCGCTCGGTTCGGGCTGCGTCGCGCAGCCGGGTTTCCTGTGCCAGATGCCTGTCCTGAGCGCCAACGGACTCCTGTCGGTGAACATCGGGCAGATCGGACAGCAGCAGATAACCGTCACAGGCGTAGGATGCTCGAACACCGCGTCAGAACCTGCGCTTGCTGGCATAAGGCCTACGGTGGTTCTCATCAGCAGCCAGGTCGCGCAGGGCACAGCATTCCTGTGTCCATTGATATCAAACACGATAGGCTCATCGTTCACCGGAACGCTCTGGATAGAGTACACCACGCCGCAGTATCCGGGAGTGACAATACCGGCCCAGATCGGCACCCTGAGCGTGAAGGTCTCCGAGTCAGGAGTCCCGATAATGGTATCTTCATCGAGCTCTTCGTCGTCCACACTCTCATCAACGCTTTCCTCATCGACAAGCCTCTTCTCCTCTTCCACATCAAGCATCATACCCGGCTACGGGTTCCAATGCAACACCACGGAATCAGGCACGCTCGGCGCATCGGTGTATGAGTACGGGCCCAACACCATCTGCGCAGAAGCCTCGATAAACGGGACGATATCCCCATCGGCCCACATATGGATTACGACCGCCAGTTCTCCTGGCGGTTCAGCGATGATAGGTTTCGAGTCTGGGCAGTACTGCCAAGTCAATGACAGCGGCACGCAGGCCACTGTCGGTGGCTGCGGCGATGTAACTCCGAGCAACGGCTTCGTTGTGAGCAGCGCCGGAATCAACCTCTCCGACACTGACACGTTCACCGTGAACATGGTGCTATCGGCCAACTCCGAAGTGCTGTTCGCCCTTGCATCAGGCGATCCGACTGGCAGCGGGGGAGACGTCTTCTTCGGCTTGCAGAACCCTCCGTGCCAGACCCTAGGCACTTTCGTAGCCGCAGCACAGGAGCCATCCGTGTATATTCTGGGCTGTGGCCTGGCAGATGCCGGCAGCTACAGCTTCAACACAGGCAGCGTGACGGGCGCATCTGACCTCGAGGTCTCTGCGTTCGCGTGGCCAGGTCCTGTGTCGCTCACGATAAGCGCGCCTCCGACGCCTGTCGTCTTCGCCAGCGGCCAGAGTGACCCAACATACATCGCGACCGACGGCACCAACGTCTACTGGACCGACCTGGGCAGCGGCACTGTCATGCAAGAGCCGGTCGGCGGCGGCCCGATTACCATGCTCGCCAGCGGCCAGGCCTCCCCGTCAGGCATCGCCGTATCCGGCGGATACGTTTACTGGGTAGACACCAGCGGAGGCACTGTCAACAAGGTGCCTGTCGGCGGCGGCACGATCACCATGCTCGCCAGCGGGCAGTCACTGCCAACCGACGTGGCGACCGACGGCGTCAACGTCTACTGGACAAATAACGGAGGGTCATCAAACAACGTGAACCAGGAGCCGGTCGGCGGCGGCCCGATAATAAACCTCGCCAACAACAGCTCCGCTTTCGGCATAGCGACAGATGGATCGAACGTCTACTGGGACCAGTACGCCAACCCATCCGGCATATACAGCGTCCCGATCGGCGGCGGCCCGATCACGACCATCGCATCCAACCAGAACTACCCACAGGGCATCGCGACCGACGGCACCAACGTCTACTGGGTCGACTACTACGGATCCAATATCGTGAACCAGGTATCCGTCCGCGGAGGAAGCGTCATATCCCTCGCCCCCAGTGAGATTGAATCAGGAACCGGGATTGCAGTCGATGGAAGCAACGTGTACTGGACCCAGGGCGGATGCCGTCCATGCGACGTCAAAGAAGTGCCGATAGGCGGCGGCCCTGTAACGATCCTCGCAAGCGGCGAGAGCAACCCATTCCAGATTGCGGTCGACAACTCAAACATCTACTGGACGTCGCCAGGGGCTGGCCTGGTGTACGAAGAAACCAAGTAACGCGCTACACTATGGTCTGGTTGACCACTATGCCAGGGGTCTGCACCTGCGTCTTCGACATGTAGAAGTCTCCGACCGCTAGGTACTGCAGGTGGTTGACGCTGTTGCCCACCACTTCCGCTACGGCCCTGACCGTCACGTTCTGGCACAGCAGCGTAGCCATCGGTATGGACGCGTTGTAGAACGTCGAGGGACCCGACGGGTTGCCCGGCACGTTGTAGGTGTTGTAGTGGGTCACTATGAACGGCTTGCCGCCGCTCAGCACCTCGACATAGAGGTTCGCGTTTTCCGGAGACACGACCCTGAAGTTGAGGTACGGCTCGGTCACTTTGAACGGGTCAGAAGTGAGGTTCCCGAACCGGAGGTTTATCCCGTACTGGTATGTTGTGGCAGCGAAGGTGCCGTTGTACCCTGACCACGAGCCATTGTAGTAGAAGTGGTACTTGTTTGCATAAGTGAGGTTGATCGGATTGGTGCCAAAGCCGTATCCGCTGACGTTCCAGCCGGTGTAGTTGCCTGTCGCGAAGTTCCCGTTGAATATGAGCGCAGTCTTCTGGCCGCTTATGCAGCTCCCGTATATCGTGGTGGTCGTGTTCGTGCTGTTCGAGGTCATGTTTATCGTTGTGGACGTTGTGCTGATCCCGGCTATCGTTGTGGTCGAGCTGAGCGTCTTTGACTTGCTGGGTGCTATCAGGAAGAAGTAGGCAACCACGACAAGTATCACGAATATTATTATGTAAACGAATATCGCTTTCTGCGCCATCGCTCCACCGATACGCTTTCTTATGGTAGCAAAACCTATTTAAAGTAAATCGAATATAGACTATACGCTAAATTTGGTGTTCAGTTTGGGAAGCATACCACGCAAGTGGAAGAAGAAAGGAAGGATGCGCTGGAAATGGGTCAAGAAGCGCAGACGAAGGATCAAGAGAGCCCAGAAGAGAAGGGTAGGAGAGCTGTAGCGGCTTCCCGAATCGGGTCGGTTTCATGGCAAGCTTATCCACATTGCTCACGATACTCCTGCTAGTGCTGATACCTATAATCAGCGCGTGGAACGCCTACGCGAGCGGAATCAACATAGGCAGGATACGGAAGAACAACATACAGGGGTTCTCGAAGTACGCGGCGTACTCGGGGCTAGGGCTGGCCTTCGTGGGCATGACATACTTCCTCCTAATAGTCATAAGCGTGCTGGCGTACGGGCTAGGCTACATAGACGCGTCAACGGTCAACGTGGCGCTCTCCGTCGACTTTCTGGTGTTCGCGCTGCTGATAATCGTCTTCGGCATAATGGTCACCATCCAGTCGGTCATAGTCGCGTACCAGCGAAGGAACTTCATGTCGATATTCATCGCGGCGTACAACATCTTCGCCGTGATATGGGACATCTACGCATATGCATCGGGCTTCAGGCAGGCTGCCAGCGTCGTAGCGAACAGCACAAGGAAGAACAGGGGCAACGTGTTCGTCCTGGTCGTGGCAGCGGTCCTTATAGGATACTTCGTGACGCACGAGCTATACAAGAAGGGCCTCCAGAAGGCCATGAACGAGCAGCCCGGACAGGGAGGGAACCGCGGCCAGATGCGCACCGCATGGGGCGGCGGCACGACCAACACCTAGTGGTCACATGGACTTCAGGGGCGTGATAATCGAGGAAAGCCTTGACGACGCCAGCGTCCTAAAGGGGCTGAAGATTGAGAAGACGGAGGTCGAGAAGGTAACGAAGTCGTTCAACACTCCTTGGCTCAAACAGTGGACTCTCCATCACGTCGTGGTGCCGGAAAAGGACGGCGAAAGAGTTGCAACTGCGCTGAGCAAGGCCATATCCTGGGAGCACAGGTCTGCGTGGTACGCAAACCTGGCGAACGACAAGGCCGAGTATGTAATCTTCAGAGACAGGATATTCAAGGCTAATAGGGGAGACAAGGCAGTAAGGAAGGCGATAGTAGATTACGGCCTGTCACTTGGCATACCTGCACACCAACTCCGTGGCTACAAAGACTGAACCATCTCATGCCGTGGCTCAAGAAGGGGAGAAGGCCCTACCTTTTATACTTTGCAAGTCCAGGCAGAGTAGATACGATGCAGTCCAAGCTTCAGTCCGCGATGGAGTACCTCATGACCTATGGCTGGTCGATACTCATCATCGCGGTCGTCCTCGGCGCCCTCTTCGGACTCGGGGTCTTCAACGGCGCAGCAGCGCTCGGTTCGGGCTGCGTCGCGCAGCCGGGTTTCCTGTGCCAGATGCCCGTGTTGAGTTCCAACGGGCTGCTCTCGGCCAGCATAGGCCAGGCTGCGCAGCAACAGATAACCGTGATCGCGACCGGCTGCTCCAACACCGCGTCAGAACCCAGCTTCGTGGGGCTGCGGCCTTCCGTCGAATTGACCAACGGCCAGATACTGACCAGCATCTCATTCCAGTGCCCGCTGGTTTCGAACACCATAGGCTCGTCTTTCACCGGGACGCTCTGGATAGAGTACACCACTCCGCAGTATCCCGGAGTCACGATACCCGCCGAGCTGGGCACGATCGGCGTAAAGGTAGCTGCATCTGGGGCACCTGCGATGGTGTCCACATCCTCTTCGTCATCCACTACGCTGCTGTCCACGTCCGTGTCATCGTCCACGGAGTCTTCATCTTCGTCATCCACGACCTCGATAGTCCCGACAGACTTCGTGTTCTGCGTTAGCAGCGCCAGCAGCCCATACAACCTAACATACTTCGCCCCGGTCTCGAGCTCAGGCGTGGGCGGCTGGAACCTGAGCGCGCAATATCCGGTCCCGTTGTCGGAAAACCGCGGTGCGGCGTGCGATATATCTGGGGGCTACATATACTGCTTAGGCGGCTCCAGCGGCCAAAACGCATCCTTCTATGCACCCATCTCGAGCGCAGGCATCGGAAACTGGATAGCCACGACGAGCTATCCGCAGCAGATCACCCTCGGCTTCTGCGGCATCAACGGCGGAGACATGTACTGTGTCGGCGGCCTGGCAAACCCGCAGGCGACTTACTACGCACCAGTATCAGGCTCCGGCATAGGGCCGTGGACCCAAACGACAAGCTACCCTGGCGAAATGGCGCTGAGCTCCTGCGTTTTTGCCAGCGGAGACATCTTCTGCATAGGCAGCGGCATCTCGAATACGAACCAGACCTACTTCGCGCCAGTGTCAGGCACCGGCATAGGGGGCTGGAACCTCACGACCAATTATCCGGTAATCTTCGGGCAGGGATCCTGCTTCGTCAGCGGAGGCTATATCTACTGCATAGGAAATGGCAACAACAACCCCACGCAAGACTATTATGCTCCGATCTCGGGCTCCGGCATAGGCGGCTGGAACCTGACAGCAAGCGAAACGGGCACCGCCTACGACCTCTCATGCAAGATACATAACGGATACGTGTACTGCGTAGGCGGCGGAACCTTGGATGCTGTTTCCTACGCACAGGTTCTAAGCCCGGGCCTCAGTTCACTCTCAGGCACGACGCCCAACCCGAATGGGTTCTACGGGGACTCCCAGTCCTGCCAGACCGCCACCACATAAATAGGACCCAAGCAGTCACACAAGCGTCCTGACTTGGTACCTTCCGCGCTTCTCCACTTCTGCAAGACGCTCGATTATCTCCGCGGCGTTCTTGCACGTTGAAGCGTAGCTCTTCTCGAATGCTGCGTACATCTTGGGATCAACGGATCTCTTCATCAGCAGCAGGTCGAGCGCCTTCTCCTCGATGCTGACGGTCACCTCCGCCAGCCCGAAGTCTATAAGGGCGACCCTGCTTCCGTCCAGCAGGACGTTCGCAGGCGTGAAGTCGCCATGGATTATATTGCCGTTGTGCATCATTCCCAGCATCTTGCCGAGCTCAACAAAAGTCTTCGCATGGTGCTCGGAGTCGCGCATCAGCTTCCCTCCTAGTTGTTCCAGGTAAATAGAGAATTTCCCCACCGCCAGGATGCGCGGCACCCTGACGCCGAGCTTGTGTGCGCGCTGCAGTGTCCGCGCCTCTGTCTTGGTCCTCGACGAACGGATCTCCTCGTCCAGTTTCTTCACCCGGTAAGCCTTTGCCTCCCTGACCTTAACGAGCGCCGGCTGCCCGAGCACGTCTGTCGAGTAAATCTTCGCCTCCGCACCTTCCGAAAAGATCTTCATGGCAGCACCATCTGGTCGGTCCTGTACTTCTGCTCGATGTCGCAATCCTCTATCCGTGAATGAACGCCCTTCTTAAGCATCATCTCAGCGACGAAAGCGATCATCGCGCCGTTGTCTGCGTTGTACTCGTTGCCAGCATAGCCGAACTTCGCACCATGCTCCTTCGCGACTTCGACAAGCATGTTCTTTAGCTTGGTGCTCTGCGCGACGCCTCCCGCGACGCACAGTTCCGTGCTCTTCGTGAGAAGCAACGCGCGCTCGGTCGCCTCGCAAAGCATAGCATACGCGACCTCCTGCATGGAGTAACAGAGGTCCCTGTTCGACTTCCCCTCCTTGGCCAGTTCGGTCGCCCTGGTCTGGAGCCCCGTGAACGAGAAGTCCATGCCCTTCACTGTGTACGGAAGATCGATGAAGTCCCCGCCGAGCGCGGTCTTCTCAACGCTGGAGCCCCACGCAGGATCCAGCTTGATCTCCCTCGCAAAAGAGTCGAGCATGTTCCCCACTCCGATGTCAAATGTCTCGCCGAGTATGTGGTAGTGCGGCTTCGGCTTCTCCATGCGCTTGAGTATCTGCGAGTTGCCGCCGCTGACGTAGAGCACGATCGGATTCTTCAGCCCTGACAGAGCGCGCACAATCTCGATGTGGCAGACTCCGTGGTGCACCGGAACTATCTTCACGCCCAATTCATCTGCGACCGACTTTGCGGAAAGTTCGCCGACTTGGAGGCACGGACCTATGCCTGGGCCTCTGGTGTATCCGACTCCGGTGATGTCCTTCGGGCCGACATTCGCCCTCTCCATCGCGCGCGCGATAACCTCTGGCGCGTTCTTCACATGGAACTCAGCGGCCTTCGCCGGTATCATGCCGGTTGTGCCGATCTTGTACATCTCCTTCTCGTTCGAGAGCACGCGGCCGTTATCAACGACTCCTACGCCGAATGTGTGTGCGCTGCTCTCGATGCCAAGCACTACCATAAAATCAGTCCACAGCGAGGAATTGGTCCATCTTTCCGCGCACCGCATCGACGCGCTTTGCGTGATAAGCGAGGAAGCCGTTTATCCTCTTGGCAAGGTCCTTCTTGTGCTCTCCCGCCAGCATCGTGCCCTTCTTCTCGGCATTGATTATGGCCTCGTACTTCTTGTCATCGGGCTCGAACAGGAACTTGTAGTATTGGCAGACCATGCACTTGTCTGGGTTCCCGCCCAGCTTCTTCTGCAGCTCCGCCGTATCCTGCTGCCCTGTGAGTGCCTTGTTGACCTTCTTCTCCACGATTTCCGGCGTGTCGTTGAGGTAGATGCTCGTGTTCTTGTCGCTGGCAGACATCTTCGCCTCTCCCATGAGCGAGGGCAGGAACATGTTGTGCATTATCGCCGGTTTGTAGTATCCAAGCTTGCCAATCACATCCCTGGCGACCCTGAAGTGCACGTCCTGGTCCACACCCAGCGGAATAAGGCAGGGGACGTTGTGCCCAGCTTCTACTGACTTGAGGAACGCAGGCACGGCCTGCATGCTCGTGTAGAATATCCAGCCTATGTTGGTGTCGTTACCAACGCCGAAGGCGTCCTTCACTGTAGAGTACGTTATGCTGCCCGCGACCTTCACCGCCTGCCTGTAAAGCGTCTTCGCATAATCGGTATCAAGGAATATCCTCGTCTTCTTCGGATCGAACCCCATTGCGGCTATGTTCGCTGCCGCGTCCATCGAGATTTTGTGATACTCATCAAGCTTCATGCCAAGGTTCTGCCTCGCCCAGAACTTCTCCTCGTCGGGTATCTGGATGAGGACCTCGCAATCGAACTTCTCCTGCAGCCACTGCGTGAACATGAACGGCAACAGGTGGCCCAGATGCATGGGTCCGGAAGGCGCGAGGCCGGTGTAAAGGTAGAACTTGTTGCCCTTCTCGTACTCGTCAAGGAGCCAAGGAAGCTCCCTCTGGGCGAAGACGATCTTCCTCCTCAGGAACCAGTGCAGCTCCCCGGTGTGCTTCTTCAGCCTCTCCAGCAGCTCGGGATGCAGGTCGTGTATGCCGAACTGCTCCTCTAGCACCTTGTAATCGATCTTCCCCTCCACCTTCCATGGAGTGACTTTGAAGGCCATCAGCTCACAGAAATAGTATACACTGCCTGACAAGCTATAAAAATGGTTTGTGCAGTTAAGTCAGAGACCCTTAAAGCTGATGTTCCTGACGTCCTTCCTAGACTCAAACACTGCCTGGAGCCTTATCGCCATAACGTAGTCATCTAGGCGCTCGGCGTTCAGCGAGGTGTGTTTGTGTGGGTCGTACTCACCAGCATGGACCAGAAGCTCATAGCTCTTTCCATCCCGCATGCCCTTGAAGTATCTCATGACTTCCTTGTAGCTCTTCCCAGTGATGCTGAAGACAGGCGCGGTCGTCGTCACGGCTTTGTGCACGAACGTGTCCCTCAGTACTTCGTTTCTGCACACATGCCTGCACGGAATGCCGTGCCCTCTCGCGTAGGTGTCTATCGCAGTAACAATCTCCCGCAAGCGCGCGTATATCGCCTTTTTCCGGTAGCGTGGGATGTGGAGGTCGATGTGCGATGGCTTCCTGCCAAAAATGGAGCGGAACTTCATGCACTGCCTGTCGATCTGCTTGCCGAACGCACTGTTTTCCGGGTCGATCTGGAGATGCACGCCGACGCTTATCCTGCCGGCCTTCATCATGCCGACCAGCCTCCGCACCTGCTCCCGTTGGTTTGGTTTTATGTCATCCACAAGGCATGTCGTCGAGAATATGAAGCCCCTATTGAGAAGGTCGAGTATCTTCTCGTTGAAGATCTTGCTGTAGCCGAAATCGTCTGCGTTAATAACAACATTGATCATCGTATTCCTCCTGCCGGGCGGATTTACATGCCATGGAAACTCTATAAAAGTGTGCAGAACCTGAAACTACGCGCCGCCCTGATGCTTCGCGAACTCCTCTATGGCGGCGATGAACGTCGGTGCGAAAGCGGAAGGATTCTCCTTCACCATTCGCAGTATCTCCTCGAGTTTGAAGCCCTGTGCCTCCTGTATCTCTTCCTCGTTCAGCGACATCTCCGAAGGCATGATGGGCTGCGCTGTCGTGTAGAGCGTGAAGACCGCTTTGTAGTCGTCCTTGTCGTAGACGAACGTGCATATCTTGATCAGCTGATAGGCAACTCCAATCTCCTCCACCATCTCCCGCTGGGCGGCGCCCTCCTCGTCTTCCCCGGATGCGACCTTTCCGCCAACGGCGCAGCACCATGTTCCCGGGAACGGCTGCTTTGTAGCCGCCCTCTTTGTCAATAGAAGCTTCCCGTCAGCGGTCTTCGGGATGATGAGCGAAGCTTTGTGCATGAACATCCGAGTGGCGAAGTAGCTTTTCGGATGCGTCGCTATCACGTTGCCAGAAGCGTCCACCTCATCAAATAGCTCGTCGTCTCCGTAGTCCATCATATCAACATTATACTACATCCAATCTATAAAAGAGCTTCACTTTCTCTGCATGCCTGCAAGGGCCGCCCTATTGGCAGCTATCATTGCCGTGTTCCTGCGCAGAATGAAGAAGCGAGCGGGCGAGACAGTGGCGTTCATGCCACCTCCAAATACCAAGAGCGACCCATCCAACACTTTTTGTGCGGCATCCGGATCGCGCAGAAGCCCGACAGCGCCGACCACGATAGCAGCGAGGCCGACGACCATGGCGACCTTGGTCGCCCTGTCCAGACTCTTGGTATCCTGTTCCAAGGCATTCAACTTCGCTTCCCGTGCGGCGATGTCTCTCAAGCAATCACTTCTAGCAGAGGATAACGGATGAGTTCGATGTGGTATTTATGCTTTTTCTCTGTATCCTCATCATGGAAAAGATAACACCGTTCATCTGGTTCGAGGATCACGCCGAAGAGGCGGCCAAGTTCTACGTAAAGGTCTTCGGAAAGGGCTCCAGGATAGTCAGCAGCACCAAGCTGAAGGGCACGCCCAGCGGGCCCAACACATACACCTTGTCCGTAAAGCTCGGCGGCAAGTACTTTACCTTCATCAACGGCGGGAAGATCCAGGGAACCAGGCTGTCGGGCTCTTCTGCTGTGTCGTTCGTCATAAACTGCAAGGACCAGAAGGAGGTTGACCACTTCTGGAACGCGCTGGTCAGGGGAGGAAAGCCGATACAGTGCGGCTGGCTAAAGGACAGGTACGGGGTGACGTGGCAGGTCGTACCTACTGCAGTACCAAAGCTCCTAGGCGGCACTGACCCCGAAGGAAGGGCGCGCGCCACAAAGGCGATGCTGAAGATGATAAAGCTCGACATCAAGAAGCTGCATGACGCTTATTACGGCAGATCCAAATAGCGCAATCCGCAGGCTTCTGCGCTTCAGCTCCCGATAACCGGGCCGGAGCTGCGATCCTCCGCCACCGCGCCGTCCGCCAGCACACCATCCCTCCTAAGTTCCTCGACAAGAATCTCCCTAAGATGCTTATCTGTCACCTTACCTAGATTGTCCCTCAACCGAACATAATCGTGTCCGCAGTCGATCTTGAGGTCTGGCGCTAGGTTAACGTGAAGCGTATAATCTCTAAACGGGCTTGTGATCACAGTGATGGGCCCTCTTGCCATCTCGTAAGGGAAATGCTCCGGTGTGGTCGTCAGATTAGTGAAGATGCTCTTCTGCTGGTACTGCTTCCAGACATGGACCCTCGACAAAGCTTCCACCTCGGTAGGCAGCAGCCTGCCAACATGCCTTCTCGCGTCGGCAAGCAGGGCTTTCAGCTCAGCGACCGTTACCGAGGTCTTGTCGGTCAGCTGCGGGTGCGGCCCCTCGACCTTGAGCTTCATCGACATCCCGCGGCCATCGACCTCGTATACTATGTGGAAGTCGCGCAGCACGCTCTTATCCGATGGAAACTGCGCCGTAAGCGCTGCCGTTGCGAAGGTTCCGAATCCCTGCATCATCTGCCGGGTATCCATCGCGCCAGAGAAGTTGAGCCTGCGGGGCATGAGATCACACTTTCATTAAACTGCGACTGGTATATAGCCTTTACACATGCTTGTCTTTCACGCTGCCTGTTTTGCCAAGAACGCCGGAACCGAGAAAGAACCAAGGCTCAAGACGCTGCCCTTAGTCAGGTCGACTGTCACCAGGCTGCAGTTGTGCGGGTCAAAGCCATCGAGCCCGTCTTCGCCTATCTGTAGCGAGATTGCGAGCTGCGCCCTGATAGAAGTTATGTGCGTGACGGCTATGTAGACGCCGTCCTTGTCAGGCAATTCGTGAGTGAACTCCATCGTTCTTCCCATCACCGTGGTGAAACTCTCGGCGCCGTGACTCAGCGCCTGCCTGTGCCAAGACTTGTCCTCCGGAACCTGCTGATCCTCAAGATCGCCGTAGTTCCTCTCTCTCAGCCTCGGATCAACCTTCACTTCGACGCCACCAATGGCTTTTGCAATTATCTCCGCGGTCTGCTTCGCACGAAGCGTCGTGCTGGAATACAGCCCGTCCATCCGCTTGAGCCTCGCCAGCTCCGCGCCGGTCCGCTCCGCCTGCGCCGTTCCCCTTTCCGTCAATGGATGTGGGACCCGTAGGTCGCTGCTGTAAATATTCTTCTCGCTCGAAACGGCGTGGCCGTGTCTGACAAGAATGAGGATTGCCATGCTTCTGCCTTTGTTCATAACCATATTTAGGTCTTCTGCGCATCCGCGCCTCTGTAGTGGAAGTAATCGCAGACCTCGAAATCCTTATAAACCTTTTTAAATAAATAGGAGTGTAAATGCTAGCTTGAATGTTAGCATCAGCGCTTTTTCAGTTTAGGTGAAGGCTTGGCTTCGAAGCGGGAACACGAACTTGTGCCGGTACATGAAATCATGACCGAGAACGAAGTAAAGAAGTTCCTCTCGGAAAACGGCCTTCAGCCATACAACCTGCCCAAGATTCTGGTGAGCGACCCACAGGCAAAGAAGCTCGAAGCGAAACCGGGGCAGATACTCAGGATATACAGGACGGACGGCGGAAACGACTACGAGTACTTCCGGCTCGTAGTGGAAGATTGATTGTGATTGCATGTCGAACAGCTCCCTCCTAGAGGCTTATCTCTCCTCGACGTCACTGGTGCAGCACCAGATGGAGAGCTTCAACCGGTTCCTCGACACAGGCATACAGCGTGTCATAGACAAGCAGGCGATGATAGAGCCCAGCGTCGAGGGGTTCGCGCTAAAGTTGGGCAAGATAAGGCTGGACAAGCCATCGGTGATCGAGGCTGACTCCTCGAGAAGGTCGATACTGCCTAACGAGGCCCGCCTCAGGAACCTCACGTACTCGGCGCCGATATTCCTCGAGTTCATCCCGATAATCAGGGGCATAGAGAAGCAGGCATCCTTCGGAGAGGTCTTCGTCGGGGAGCTGCCGATCATGCTCAGGTCGAACCTGTGCCACATGAAGCCCATGACAAGGCAGCAGCTGGCGCAGGAGGGCGAAGACCCGGACGACCCCGGCGGCTACTTCGTGGTCAAGGGAACGGAAAGGGTGCTCATAGGCCTCGAGGACCTGGCTCAGAACAGGATAATCACAACGAAAGAGAAGGGCGGCTCCGAGGTGACCTCGAAGGTGTTCTCGACCGCATTCGGCTTCAGGGCAAGATGCGTAGTATCGAGGACGCAGAGCGGGATGTTCATGGCGGACTTCCCCACGCTGCCGAAGTCGGTCAACCTGGTCCTGCTGCTCAGGGCGCTCGGCCTGCAGATAGACGACATAGTCGAGTACGCAAGCGACTACGACGTCGTTAAGAACGACATGCTGCTCAACATAGAGATGAGCGAGGCGAAGAACATGACGCCCGCTGACGCGGTACTCGAACTCGGAAAGCTCTCCGCTCCTGGACAGGCGGCGGAATATCAGCAGAAGAGGGCGGACACGCAGGTCGACACCTATCTGCTGCCGCACTTGGGGACCACGAAGGAGTTCAGGAAGGAGAAGGGCAAGTACCTCATCCAGATGGCGACGAAGTCCAGCGTCATCGCCAACAAGCTCGCGAAGCAGGACGACAAGGACCACTACGCCAACAAGCGCGTGAAGTTCTCCGGAGAGCTAATGGAGGAGCTGTTCGCATACGCATTCCGTTTCTTCGTCAAGGACGTCAAGTACCAGATAGAGAGGACGAGCGCAAGGGGCAGGAAGCTCTCCATCCAGACGATAATCAGCCCCGACACGCTAACGGAGAAGATCGGCTACGCGATGGGCACTGGAACATGGGTCGCCGGCCAGACCGGAGTCTCGCAGGTGCTCGACCGCACCAACCTCATCAGCACTTACACTCACCTCAGAAGGGTCAAGTCGCCTCTGGCCAAGAAACATCCACACTTCAAGGCAAGGGACGTCCACGGGACGCAGTGGGGCAAGATCTGCGTTTCGGAGTCCCCAGAAGGGCAGGAGGTAGGGCTCACCAAGTACCTGGCCATGATGGCAAAGGTGTCGGTAGGCGCCGACGAGTCGGCGACCGAGAAGAAGCTCAATGACATTTCGAAGATAGACTCGCTGTGATGCTTATGGCAAAGAAAACATCGACAAGGTTCTACGTTTACCTGAACGGCAGGATAATAGGCCACGTCCAGGATCCGCAGAAGTTCGTGACCGAGGTCAGGGACGCCAGGAGGAAGGGCGTGCTCTCCGGTGAGATAAACATCGCATACATCCAGAAGCTCGGCACGATCAACATAAACACCGACCGCGGGAGGATAAGGAAGCCCTACATCGTGGTCGAGAACGGCAAGTCGAAGTTCACAGCGGACATGAAGGAGAGGCTGGACAAGAAGGAGATCGACTTCAACTACCTTATCAGGAACGGAATAATCGAGTACCTCGACGCCGAGGAGGAAGAGAACGCGCTGGTCGCGATGACCCCAGAGGAGCTGACTCCCAAGTCGACGCACCTCGAGGGAGACATCGCCGCAGTGTTCGGCTTCACGGTCAACATGGCCCCGTATCCGGAGCACAACAACATCGCAAGGCACGCCATGCTTGCCAACTTCATAAAGCAGGCAGAGGGAATGTACGCAACCAACTTCAACCTGAGGTTCGACTCCCGTTCATACATCCTGTTCTACCCGCAGACGCCGATATCAACCACAACGCCGTACACGACCACGAAGATGGCGCAGCACTCGGCCGGCCAGAACCTGGTCGTGGCGATATCGACATATTATGGTTACAACATGGCAGACGCAGTGGTCATAAACCGCGCCGCGGTCGACCGCGGCCTGGGAAGGTCGGTGTTCTACAAGTCCTATGCAGACGAGGAACGCAGATACCCTGGAGGCCAGAGAGACACTTTCAAGGTCCCTCCGGCTACTGCAGAGGGATACCTCGGAGAGCACGCTTACTCGAAACTCAGCGATGACGGAATAATCGAGCCGGAGATGCCCGTTGAGGAGGGGGACGTGCTCATCGGAAAGGTGGCGCCGCCCAGGTTCCTCGAAGAGAGCATGGGCGCGTCCGGACTGGAAGAGAAGATAAGGGACGACTCGTCAACGCTCAAGACAGGAGAGCGCGGAGTGGTCGACAGCGTCGTGTTCACAGAGTCGCCAGGAGCGACAAAGATAGTCAAGGTCAGGATAAGGTCGCTCAGGACGCCCGAAGTTGGGGACAAGTTCGCATCGAGGCACGGGCAGAAGGGAGTGGTCGCGCTGATCGCGCCTCCTGAGGACATGCCTTTCACGGCAAGCGGCATAGTGCCGGACCTGCTGCTCAACCCGCACTCGATTCCAACAAGGCTTACGTTCGGATACCTGCTGGAGATGCTTTCAGGGAAGGCAGGGGCAGTCACCGGCCAGATGATAGACGGCACGGCGTTCTCGGAAGACGGCACCAAGCGCACCGAGGATTATGGCAAGATGCTCGAGCAGAACGGTTTCGACAAGTACGGCGAAGAGGCGCTATACGACGGAGTGACAGGGAAGCCGTTCGACGCCAAACTGTTCACCGGTGTCATCTACTACCACAGGCTGTACCACATGGTCAGCAACAAGATGCAGGTCAGGAGCAGAGGAACGGTGCAGATACTCACCCACCAGCCTACCGAAGGAAAGGCGAGGCAGGGAGGCCTGAGGTTCGGAGAGATGGAAAGGGACGTGCTCATAGGCTACGGTGCGTCTCTGCTGCTCAAGGAACGTCTGCTCGACCAGTCGGACAAGACCGACGTGCTCATCTGCAACGACTGCGGAGGCATAGGATATTACGATTACATAAAGAAGGTCGCAATCTGCCCCATATGCAGGGGAAGCAACCTGGAGAATGTCGAGATAAGCTACGCTTTCAAGCTGCTGCTCGACGAGATAAAGTCGATGCACATACTGCCGTCCATAAAACTGAAGGATTGATGTTCATGCACGCCGAAGGAATAGACCACATACAATTCGGGATCCTCTCACCGGAGCAGATCCGCCAGCTCAGCGTCGCCAAGCTCACCGTGCCCGACACGTACAACGAGGACGGCTACCCGATAGACGGGGGTCTACTCGACCAGAGGCTCGGCGTTATTGACCCGGGACTCATCTGCAAGACATGCGGAGGCAGGGCGCAGACATGCCCAGGCCACTTCGGCCACATCGAGCTCACGAGGCCGGTGGTTCACTCAGAGTTCTCGAAGATAATCTACATGCTTCTCCAGACCACATGCCAGCAGTGCCACAGGACCCTGCTCAACGATGAGCAGATAATCCAGTTCCAGGACAAGTTCAAGAAGGTGGTCAACGCGGAAGGCGAGGACATCA
>JASHUB010000005.1 GCA_030040265.1 Microcaldota archaeon | reverse complement strand
GCAGAGATCGGGGAGCCTGGGGCCATGCGCACGACCGTTGTGATACTGGTTAACTCCCCCGAACTAGGTGGCGTTAAGGCGTACGTGAACATCGCGTTCGTCGCCAGCCCGATTTCAGATATTGCGCCGATGGCGAGAGCATGAGCACTCCCCTGAAGTTTGTGGAGGTTCCATACCATGCGGAGATCGAGCAGATGACATCTGCGCTAGGCTCGACACCAGACTTCGGAGATGTAGAATGGAGGGACACCCTTGAAATGAAAGGCGGCGTCGTTCTCAAGTTCAACCTCACGGCGAAGAAGCATTTCAACGACAAGGCGACAAGGAACCAACAGGCAGCATCCCTTTTGAGGAAGTGCAAGTGCGTGATAACCACCAAGGATCCAACATTCCTCTCAGACGGCTCAGCATGGGTTGACATTGCACTCCGCGGAACGACCAAGAACGTGTTCGTTACACTTACCTTCGTTAGCGCGACCGAAAGGAGGCACATCATGCAGGGCCTTCCGGGAAGGCGCGCCTAACGCTTGCGCTGATCCTTGAAAACAAAAAAGAAGCAGTAAAAATAAAAGAAGAAACGATCACAGAAGCCTGTCGATCGTCTCTACTCTGAGCTGCGTGGCCATCTCCTCTTCCCTGTTCTTCTGCCCGAACTTCGCCTTCACTCCTGTCACCACGGACATCACTCTTATCTGGTCCTGCAGCTCCGGAAGCATCCTCGCTCCGAAGATGACGTTCGCATCTGCAGCCAGGTGCTCCGTCACTCCTTCGCCGATGGCCGTTGCCTCGCTGATCGTCAGGTTGTTGCCTCCGACCACGTGGATCATGGCACCCTTTGCGCCCTCGTAGTCCACGCTGAGCAGCGGGTGCGTTCGGGTAGACTTTATAGCCTGCTCGACCCTGTTTGCGCCGTTGCCCGTGCCTATGCTGATCACAGCCGTGCCGGTGTCCTTGACCACGTTCCTGAGATCCGCGAAGTCGAGGTTGATCAGGCTCGGCAGCGTTATCGTGTCAGCGATTCCCTTGACCGCGTTGCCCGTGATGTTGTCAACGAGCGCGAACGCCTTCTCTATTGGAAGGTTCGGAACATAGCCGAGAAGCTTGTCGTTCTCGATAACGATTGTGCAGTCGGCCTGCTTCGAGAGCTGGTCGATGCCCCATTCCGCCTTGAGCTTCCTTGACTTCTCCAGTGCGAACGGGTATGTAACGGTAGCGATGACTGTCGAACCCATCTCCCTCGCGATCCTTGCGACGGTCGGTGCGGCACCTGTTCCGGTTCCGCCTCCCATTCCTGCAGCCAGGAACACCAGGTCGTAGCCCTCTATCGCTTTCTCGATCTCGCCGCGAGACGCGTCAGCGCACTTCGCTGCGACTTCGGGGAAGCCTCCGGCTCCGAGCCCGCTAGTTATCTCCTTGCCTATAAGGATCTTCTTGTGCGCCTTGATCATGTTCAGGTGCCCAAGGTCGGTGTTGAGCGCTATAGTGTCTGCGCTCTTTATCCCGCTGTTGTAGATCCTGTTAACAAGGTTGCTGCCTTGGCCTCCTACGCCAACCACGCATACGCGTGGGGAAAACGCCTCATAGTCGAATTGGTTCTCTGCCATATCGGTCGCCCATCAACATGAAATTAAATGAAATAAAAGAAATGGTCTGCCTGTCAGATCATCTCCAGGTCGCCATAGTTGGCCTCTCTGCTCGGCTTGTCCTCGAACTTGCCCGCTATGCTGCTGCCCTTGACTCCGGTGACGATCGCCACTATCTCTACCTGGCCCTCGTATCCCGGAATTATCCTGGCGCCCCACTTGACGTTCGCCTTGGGGTCCATCCTCTCGGTTATGACCTCTCCCGCCCTTATGGCGTCACCGAGCGTCAGGTCGCTTGCGCCTGATATGTGGATGAGCGCGCCCTTTGCGTTCTCGAAGTCCACGTCCAGCAGCTTGTTCTTGAGCACCTGCTCAGCGGCAGAGTTGACCTTGTCGTTGCCCTTGCCCGTGCCAACAGAGATGAAGCCGACGTCTCCGCTTCCCATTATGGAACGGACGTCCGCGAAGTCTATGTTGATCAGGCTTGGCTGCGTTATGGTCCAGACCAATCCGCCTATCGCCTTTGCAAGGATGTCGTCAGCCACTGCGAACGCCTCGTTCATAGGCAGGTTCGGCACCAGCTGCACCAGCCTGTTGTTGTCCAGGATGATGACGCTGTCGCAGAACTTTCGCAGCCTCTGGATTCCTTCCTCGGCCTTCACTTTCCTAACCCTCTCCAACGCGAACGGGTAGGTGACCATCGCTACTACAATGGCGCCCTGCTCCTTTGCGATCTGTGCAACCACGGGTGCGCTGCCGGTTCCTGTCCCTCCTCCCATTCCTGCAGCGATGAATACGAGCTGTGCGCCTCCGAGGATCTCTTCGAGCACCTGCCTGTCGACTTCGGCCGCCTTTGCGCCAATGTCTGGTGCGCCTCCGGCTCCGAGTCCGCGCGTTATAGATTTTCCGATCAAGACCTTCTTGATCTTGTCATCGATGATCTTGAAGTGCTGAACATCGGTGTTCACTGCTACCAAGTCGGTGCCCTTGACTCCGACTTTAAGAAGCCTGTTTACGGTGTTGTTCCCTGCTCCGCCGCATCCGATTGTTACAATCTTTATCTGCGGTGATGCACTGCTGTTGTCGCCACTAGTTCCTCCCAAATACTCGTTGGTGAAGTCTACCATTTCGATCGCCTTTGCATTTATAAGTGAGTAATATATTTAAATACCTTATGCAGAGAGAGTTTATACCGGCATTTACATAAATTTCATGGAGGGCCGTAAATGCCTTGTAGCGCGCGTAACGAAGTGAAGGGGAGGTAAACGCTAATTTTCTGCCAATTTTGTCTTTCGCTGCTGCTTGAACATCTCGATCAGTTCCTTTGTTGTCGTCGCATCTTCTGCGCTTTTGTCTTCCCGGATCCCTCCGCCAACGATTCTTGGAAATCTGAGCGCCAATCCCGATTCTGTGCCGTCCTCCTGCTTCTCAAGGCCGGCCATGTGCAGCGATGACTTTGTGATTTCGTCCGCGCGGACTGTCACAATGTATTTTGGTTCGACCCAGAAATCGGGCACCATGGTTGAAATGACGCGCGCCGGCTTCTTGTCCTTCTTTATCTTTGAAAGAGTGTCGCGGAGGCTCTTCATGAGCTCTTCGGAGAAGCCGGTCCCTATGCGCGTCACGGATTCGAACATGTCCTTCTTGTCATTGTACACGGCGGCAAGCAGCCCGCCGAACCCGAATTCGGTTCGCATGCCTTTTCCGCGATAAAACCCTATGATCACCAGGTCCACAGTGTCAGAAAGTTCGCCCTTGTAGCTGCGTTTCATCTTTATCCAGCTGAACTTCCGCGCCCCTGCGATGTATTTTGCGCTGAGGTCCTTCGCTATCACGCCCTCAAGGCCGTCGCTTATCTCGGTCTCGAAGTATTTCTCGAACTCCTTTGGGTTGCTCGTGATTATCCTGCCGGAAAGGCGCAGCGTTCCCTTGCCGCCTATGATATCTTCGAGCTTCTTGCGGCGGTCTTTGTAAGGCACGCCCAGGTAGTCTTCACCGTCAAGGTAGAGAAGGTCGAACGTGAATACGTGTAGCGGCATCTCTGCGCTCATCTCCTCCACGCCGTGCTTCCTCTTCCTCTGGATGGTCTCCTGGAACGGCCGGAACTGCTCCGACACCTCATCGTAGAGTATGGCTTCGCCCTCGAATATGGCGGTCTTTGCGTCGACCTCTTCGAGCGCAGCCTTGACCAGCTCGGGGAACATCGGCGTCAGCTTCTCGAGCCTCCTTGAGAATATCTCTACCTTCTTCGCTTTCTTGTCCATGTGGATCTGCACGCGCAGGCCGTCGTATTTGCTCTCGACTGCGCATGTGCCGCCCATCTTCTCGAGTATCTCCTTCGCTGTTGGGAGGCGCTCGGCGAGCGCTGGCCTGACCGGGCTGAACAGTGTGACCTTCAGATGCTCCACGCCCTTCATGCCGTCCTTCAGCAGGACCTCGCCGACCCTTCCGAGGTCGCTGCAGATGTTGTACGCATCTTCGAGCTGCTCCTTGGCATCCCTGCTGCCCGTGAATGCCTTGGAGAGTCCTTCGAGTATGGTGGCGTCGCCAACCCCGAGCCTGAGCTGGCCCAGTGCGAATCTCGTGATGTATCTCGCCTCTATCGGCGACGACGCGGCGAGCAGCTCTGACAGGTGCTTTATCTTGCCCTCCTGGCTGCCCACTCCGCTCTTTGTCGCGATCTTTAGCATGGTCTCGAAGACCTCGCCCATCGAGTACTTGTTGTGGGTCATGCGCCTGAGTTTCGTCTTCGCTGTCAGCTCTTCCGCTGTGAGCCCGAGGTCCCCGGTCTTCCTGAAACTGGCGACGACCTGGTCCTTGGTGTAGCCGGTTGCGATCGATATCGCCTCCTCTGTCATCTTCTCGGCGACTCCGATCTCTATTCCTTCGAATGGGGCAGCCAGTATCCCCTGTGTGAAGTAGATGAGCTGCCTCACTTCGCCCTTGTCGGTCTTCTTGAGCAGCTCGGTAAGCGCGTCGATCATTTCGAGCCTCGAGGATATTCCCTCGAGCTTAGAAAAAGCGTCGGCGGCGTCCTTGAAGAGCATGGCCAGTCATCTCTTCCTGTAGTTCCTGTACTCCGGATTGACCAGATGCTTGTCATCTCCCGACTTGAGGATGTTGAGCACGGACTTGGTGACCAGCTCGCTTGTGGTGATGCCCGATTCTTTCGTGTTCCACGCGGTCATGCCGGAGCAGAAGAACTGGTCCGCGGGGATGTCGCCGAAATCCTCTGTCGGGGTAAAATCGAAAGCGGCCCTGAGCCGCCCCGCCTTGATCTCCTTCTTGAGCGCGTTGAAGTCGACGGCGTGCTCGAAGTCGGCGTTGATCAGTATCGCGCCGTCCTTCATCATCTTCAGCTGCTTCGCGCCGATGAGATTGTCTCCGGCGTCCTTTGGCACGTGCAGCGTGATGACGTCGCTGGACCTGAGCACTTCGTCCATCGTTGCGAACTTGATCCCGAGTTCCTTCTCTAGCGCAGGCTTCCTTGTCCTGCTGAAGTATAGGATCTGCTTGACACCCAGCGCGGTAAGATAGCGCGAGACCTTCGTGCCGATGTTGCCCATGCCGATGATGCCCACTGTTACGTCGGGCAGACTCGGCGTGGTGCCGAACTTCTTGGTGCCCGTCCTTCCGAGAGAGAGGACCTGGCGGAGCATCAGCAGTATTAGCGCAACGGTGTATTCGCCGACAGCGGTCGCGTTGCAGCCAGGCGCGTTCGCTATCGCGATGCCCTTCTTCGTCGCCTCCTGCCATCCCGGTATGAACTCCTTCCAAGACACGCCGGTGAAGTCTATGACTTCCAGTTTGTCGGCCGCCGCGATGACCTTCGGCGTGACGAGCTCGATGCCGCCGATTATGTAGGCGCTCTTGCCCTTTATCGCCTTTATCAGCTCCTCCTCCGAAGCGTCAGGCTTCGGTATCCTGAAGACCTTGTAGCCGGCCCTCTCGAACTCCGCCTCCTGGTCCTTGTTTATGAAAAGAGTGTCCGTCACTAGTACCTCTTTAGCAGCTTTGCTCGCCACATCAGCACCCCAAACAATCTGCCATGTTCATCTATATATATCTTGCTAGGCCGCCGTGGGCAAATCCGCAAAAAGCTGGCGCTTCTTTTCGCTTTCGTACACTTAAACGGTGCCGTTTTGACGCCACACGATATACGGGATGGCGGCAATGGATTATATGATGATGCAATGCCAGAAACGAAACAGAGGACAGCAGTGATAGGAGGCGCGGGAGTTGCGGGAATGTCGTTGGCTTACCAGTTGCAGAGGACCGGATGGCAGGTCACGGTGATAGAGGCCAACACGGCCGGCTCTGGGACGAGCAGGGCCGCATTCGGCAATCTGGAGCCTTATTCTGGCGGCGGTCCGCACAATCCGATAACAAGAAAGTTCGTGCTCACGAGCCTGCGCGACTGGGCGCAGTGGCACGACGACGTCTCCAGGGATGCACGCATGCCGATAGAGATGGTGCACAAGGGCACTCTGGAGCTGGCATTCAACCAGAGCGAGATGCTTAAGCTTGAGAAGACCGTGGGCGAGGTGAAGGCCGAGGGCATCGAGTTCAACGCGAGGATGCTGGACAGGGATGCGTTGCTCGCGCTCGAGCCGAACGTCAACCCGAAGGCGATAGGAGGGCTGCATTTCGTGGACGAGGCTTACGTAGACACGCACGTTCTTCTGGAGGCGCTCAGGAAGGCTGGTGAGAGGCGCGGCGTGAGATTCATCGAGCACGATCTCGTGAAAGGCATCATAAGGGAGGGCGACGAGGTCGTGGGGGTCGACACCGCGCGGGGCAAGGTGCTTGCAGACGTCACGGTTCTCGCTGAGGGCAGCGGGGTCAACCACATAGCCGGAGTTCCCCATGTAAGGATGCAGGGCATCATGGGCGAGGCGATAGAGGTCAGGGGACCGCCTGGGTACGTATCGCGCTCGATCCAGTACGGCGATAGCTTCATGACACCGAGGGAGAACGGCAGGATATTCCTCGGCGCAACATACAGGGAGACGGAGAGGAGCCCTCTTGAAAGGTACAGGGACAGGATAGACCCGAACGTTGCAAAGGAACTGCTGAACCTCAACGCGGTTGCCGTTCCTGGAGTTAGGGACTTTCAGGTGACTCGCGAATGGTCCGGAATAAGGGACAAGACCACAATCGACCAGCAGCCCGTAGTGGGCCGGTGGCAGTTCTCAGGGCTGTTCATCTCGACAGGGTTCTACGGGCTTGGCATCACCGAGTCGCCGGCCACTGCGATTGCGCTGGCGAACCTGATAGAGACCCGCTCGTGGGGCATGATACCCCCAACCATAAGGTCAGACAGGGCAGGACTGTAGCCCTTCCTTTTTATATTTTCTTCTGCAATCTAAGCTAGGTGCTACTTTTGATAGAGTACTCTAACTTAGTTATCTACACGCGCGAGCACATCTACGAGCCCGCGGAGGACAGCTTCCTCGCGGCAAGGTTCATCGAGCGCGTCATCGGCAGTTTCAAGGAGAGGAGCATAGACGTTGTCGACATAGGCACCGGGACCGGCTTCCTCGGTCTGGTCGCCGCATCGGCAGAGAACGTCAGGCACGTGGTCTTCGCGGACATCGACAAGAACGCAGTGGCGCTGGCGAAGCACAACTACGAGACGAACAAGGCGGGGCTCCGCGCAGAGTGCGAGTTCACGCATTCCGACCTTTTCTCCAACATAAAGAAGCACTTCGACCTGATCGTGTTCAACGCGCCTTATCTGAGGCACGAGCAAAACAGAGAGGGAGAGACAGCAAGGCAGTGGGACGGCGGCAAGGAGGGGATAGAGATATCCATCAGGTTCCTTGAGCAGGCGAAGGCGCACCTCAACGAGAACGGCAGGATGGTCCTTGTCGCGAGCTCGCTGAGCAACCAGCACGCATTAGAGAAGAAGATAAAGGAACTCGAGCTAAAGATCGTGGACCAGGACAAGGACCACGCATTCTTCGAGGACATTCTCGTTATGCTGATCGAGCCCTGAACCAGCAAAAGCTATAAAACCTTTAGGATATAAGACTATTTGTCTTGTTGTATTAGTGTGAGGGAATGGCAGACGATGTAAGATACGAACCGCTTAATGAGATCAAGGTCGGGAAGTACATCATGATCGATGGCACGCCGTGCAAGGTCGTGGAGCTTGAGCACTCGAAGCCCGGGAAGCACGGGTCTGCGAAAGTGAGGATAACCGCGATAGGCATATTCGACGGGTCTAAGAAGACCCTGCTGTCGCCGAGCCACACCGACGTGGAGGTGCCTGTCATAAACAAGAAGAAGGCGCAGGTCGTCTCGGTGACGGGAAGCACCGCGCAGCTCATGGACCTCGAGACGTACGAGACCTACGAGACAGACCTCAAGGAGGACTTCAAGGAACTCAAGGCGGGCTCCGAGGTGGAAGTCGTCGAGAGCATGGGGAAGAGAGCGATACTCAGGATATTATCAGGTGTGTAGATGGACTTGCAGATACAGAAGGAATTCGACAACAAACTGCTGAAGAGGAAAGAGATAGTGTTCACGGCCTCGTACACCGGCAAGACGCCGGGGAAGGAGGACCTGAAAGCGGAGCTGTGCAAGAAGATTGGCGCGAACCCGGAGCACGTCTCGATGGTCGCGGTAAGGCAGCTGTTCGGAGAGACGAGGTGCGAAGTTTTCGCGCATGTCTACAACAGCAAGGAGGCGATGGCTGTAGAGCCGAAGTACCTCGCGGAGCGCGGGAAGCCGAAGGAGAAGAAGGAGGCCGCGCCGGCGCCTGCACCGAAGAAGGAGGAGGCAAAGAAGTAGTGATTAGATGGCAGAGGAAAAGAAAGTCGAGAAGAAGAAAGTGATAAAGCCCTACAAGCCGGCAACAAAGTTCTGCCCTAGGTGCGGAGCGAGGCTGGCCGACCACAAGGACAGGCTGACGTGCGGAAACTGCAAGTACATGGAGCTCAAGAAGAAGTGAGCCATTGGCAGCAACGAAGAAACAGGCCAAGACAAAAAGACAACTGAAGGTTCCTGCAAGACGGACCGCTAAGAAACCACCGCAGCCCGTGCAAGCGACGCAGGTGCAAAAATCTAATGCTCTCGGAAAAGACATCGCCTACATCGGACTTGCGCTCATCATCCTTGGGTTCGTCATCATTACGGCGCTGACAGTAGCATCAAATTGTGTATCGAGCACTTCGAATGCTGCAGTCTGCAACACCTACGCAGACCTGACAGACGTGTTCCTGTCCCTGATCTTCCCGTTCGCGGCGTTCTCTTACATGTATTATAAGGGCATGGACACGAGCAACATCGTCCGCTCGATCGGGCTGACGCGCGACAAACTCACGCCTTACATGATAGTCCTGGGCATCGCCCTTTTCGTAATAATATTCCTGCTCGAGATACTGACAGCGGTTATAAGCCAGGTCACGGGCACCGTGATAAATAGCAACGTGGGCATGGTGCTCGGCGGCGCGCCGCTCTGGTTGCTGTTCTTCGTGACGTTCATCGGGCCGCTGGACGAGGAGATATTCTTCAGGGGGTTCGCGGTGCCGCGGATAGGCATAGTTCTCAGTGCCCTGATCTTCGGGCTTCTCCACTACGGATACGGGTCGACGTTCGGCATCGAGATAATCGCGGCGTTCATCTTCGGCCTGCTCGCAGGATACGTTTTCAAGAAGACAGGATCGCTCTATCCGAGCCTTACGGCGCACATACTGGTCAATCTGCTCGCGGCGAGCGCGCTGGCATTCATACACCTGTGATTCCATCAGAGTCAAGATCATAGTAGTGGAGCCGAAGTATCAGATAAACCTGGGATACATCGCAAGGGTCTCGATGAACTTCGGTGCCGAGCGGCTGTTTTTCGTCTCCCCCAGAGCAAAACTTTCCGGAAGGGAGGCAGTGAAGTATGCGAAGCACGCGCGTGCGCTTCTGGACAGTGCGGTGGTTTACAGGACCCTGAAGGACGCGGTGCGCGACTGCGACATAGTGATAGGCACGACCGGGCTCTGGAGGAAGGCGGGCGTCAACTTCGGGAACGCTTATTCGCTGGACGGCGCGCTCAGGAGGGTCTCGAAGATAGGCAAGGACAAGAAGGCGGCGCTGCTGGTTGGAAGGGACGACATCGGGCTCAAGACCGATGAGATAGAGATGTGCGACATAGTCGCGCACATAGAGACGAATCCCGATTACCCCGTGCTCAACATCTCGCACGCCCTGGCCGTCATGCTCTATGCACTCACGAAAGGCAACTTCGCACTGGAAAACAGGCGAGAGAGCGTCGACAGACACGAATACGACGCGCTCCTGACTCTCATTGAAAGGATGATAAAAAAGAAGCAGAATATAAGAAACAAAAAGGCCGTGATGAGCGCATTCAGAAGAATGCTCGCCCTCTCACAGCCGAGCAGGCAGGAGATCCATGCGCTTATGACGGCGCTTGGATGATTACTTGCTCCTCTTTCTCTTGATGATCTTGACCTTCGCCGGGGTCAGCAACAGTCTCGAGTCGTCGATCATTGCGATGTCTCCGTTCGTCTTTGCGACATACGCCTTCAATGCAGCGACGACGTTGTTTCTTGTTGTCGGCCTCTTGCTGAGCTCATCGATGCTCAAGAGGATTATGTTCTTCTTGTCCAGTTCATCCGTTATGAACTTGACCTCGTCTTCCGAGTTGATGGATACAGGCTTCACGTACATGTCTGCAGGTTCGTGCAGTACGTCTACGTCTTCCATCTCCGCGGAGTTCATGTACTCCTCTATGTTCATCTCCTTTTGTTGTGTGCCAAAAGCTTGGCCCAGCTTGTCGAAAACTCCCATTCAATCGCCTTATCGTGCCAATTCACGATATTATCTCATTGATAAAAAGGTTTTATAATCCTTTCCCCTCTGCATTTGTAGTATTCTTCTGGAAAAACTGCGCTTTTTGGACCGGAAACGGTTGCCAAAACAACATTTAAATAGCATACCACAACAATCTGTTTCGTGAAGCGATGTCTGGAAATCCACCTCCAGTGAAGAATGCAGACCCGGTCAGACTGCAGATAGAGAAAGGCATGAGGGCGGGCCGCTCGGTGTTGTTCACGATCAGAAAGGAGGTTAGCGGTGACGGTTTCAAGTGGTCAGATAGCTTCCAGAAGACATCGCAGGTGCTCTCCAGGCAGGCCGAGGAATGCCAGAGGCAGGCGGCGAGCGACACGGCTATGGGGCTCGCCGAAAAAGCTCGCTTGAATTATGTCGTGGCTGCGATGTGCTGGCGCGAACTCAAGGAGGAGGGGCTGCGCAGGGACCCGCCGAACAGCGGAGAGAGGCTGCATGCTGCTGCAAACCGCGCGATGGACGAGGCGGCTTGCTGGCAAGGCGCGGGCGCAACGGAGGAAGCGGTAGCTGCGGCAAATGAAGCTGCGACGCATCTGGCAGAACACGCAAGGCGCGAGCTGAGGGCCGGGAATACTGCAGGCGCAACGGCTACGGTAAAGACATTGGAGAGGGCGCTTCTAATGGCAGGAGAACCTCCAGAGACCATACAGGTAAGGGTCGAGACGATATTCTCAACGCCTCCGGCGGCTGGAGTGCAGAGGGACTGACGCTTAAGTGATCATATGTGGAACAAAGGGAGCAATGCAAAAGGACAGGGGGCTGGCGCACCAAGAGGCACACTGACGCCGCAGGAGCAAGTAGAGCTGAAGAGCGCCTCCAGAGCAGGCACGGTGCACTTTCCAGGCACGTCGGCATCTGGCGTGAATGCGGTAATCGCTTCGGAAGTGGGATTGATAAGAAGGCACATGTCACAGAGCCTGTACCTCGCGGCGATGGCCGCGACCCAGGTCGTCGCGAAAGGCTACGAACAGCTCGGCGATGCGCAGCGCGCGAGATCGGCATGGAAGAAGTCAGCGAAGCTCGCTGAGAAGGAGGCGAGACGACTCATGAGGCTCGAAAGCGCGCATCCTGACAATGCGTATGAGCTGCAGTGCGGTCCTGTCGAGCAAGGATTATGCCTTGGAACATTCGCCGCAGAATCGTGGGAGAAGACCGGAAACGTCAGAGCCGCAACGAAAGGCTGGATGGCGTCTGCGGCGCTCTACACGCGGGCCGCGAGGCATAAAGTCGAGGATGAGAACAAAGCAATCTCGAGGAGCTATTTCCAGCGCGCGCTTGATGCCTACAACAGGGCATATGCGATATGCGACCGCCCAGGCATCACATTGAGGATTGCAAGGTTGAGAAGCGAGCTCGTCGCGGAGGCGGCAAAGCACGGATACGCGTTGGACCAGGCACCTGCCTAATCAACGCCGCTGACCTGCTCCATTATCCTTTTTGCTATCTCCTTTCCGAAGAGCACGCGCAGCGCCTCCTCGGAACCAGGCTTCCTGAGGTCGGCGACCTTCTTTATTCCGGAGTTGTACATCAGCCTCGCCCTCACGCGTCCGACCTGCTCCAGCCGCGTCAGGTCCATGAGCTCCTTCCTTATGCCGTAGCGTATCCGCACGCGCAGCTCGAGAAGCTTTGTCGTGTTCAAGCGCATGAGCTTGCCGAGCTCCATGCTTGCGTAGAGCATCCAGTCGGCGTTGTTTATCTTGCTGTAGAGCGCGCCAGGCGTCGTCCCGTACTTGACCACGACCTCCGGCTCGGTCTCTTCGCTTATCCAGTCGTTGAGCATCATCGCGGTGCTGAACGGCTTCACAGGATCGTAGTACATCATTCCATCGGCCTCGTAGTTGACGCTTCCCTGCGCCACGCGCTCGTACTCGAAGAACCTGGCCTCGGCGTCCTCGGTCGCCTTGACGTACGGGCGCATTTCCACAGTGTTAGTTATCATGAACAGGTTGCCTATCTCGTCGGCAACTTTCGGGAGCGTGTCGATTATCCACTTCGCCGACAGCGGGTCGACGTACAGCTCGCTGACCCTGGCGCCGATCTTCGTCGCGTTGTAGATGCTGCCCTTCTTCTCTACGAACCCCCACTTCAGGAGCTCGTCGAGTATCTCCTGGGTCAGAACCTTCATCTCACGGCTGTTCGCATATTCGTAGCCGTAGAACGTTCCTTTCAGGAAGTCAAGGATCGATTCTGCGCTCCTCAGGAAATCGCTTGCGATGAACGCCAGTATGTGGGTCCTCAGAACCGGAAGCATGCCGAGCTTCGATGACACCGGCTCGAGTTCGCCGTTGATGTACCTTGCGTAGATGTCCATTATGTCGCCCTTTGACCTGGCGATCAACAGCGCCCTGCCGATCTTGTCGTACTTTGGGCGTCCTGCCCTTCCGAAGAGCTGCGTAACCTCGTTGACGCTCATCTTCTCCGCGCCCTCGCCCTCGCTGTACCTGGTCGTGTCGCGCACCAGCACGGTGTGCGCTGGAAGATTCACCCCTAGGCCTAGTGTAGTAGTTGAACATATCACTTTCAGCTGGCCGGCGCGGAACGCATCCTCGACCGCATGCCTCTGCGAGTTAACCAGGCCGCTGTGGTGGAACGCCGTGCCGTTGAGCACAGATTTTGCAAGCTTCTCGCATTGCGTCGTTGGCTTGCTCAGCGCGCCGAGTATCTTTGCCGCGACCTCCTTGAGCTTCTCCCGGTCCTGCGTTGTCAGATACGAAGCGACGACCGGAGCTATCTTCTCAGCGCCTGCCTCGGTGTTGCGCTTGGTGCTGTAGAATATGAGCAGTTGCTTCTTTCGTTCTATCGTGTCCTGCGATATCCGTATCTCTGGAATCTTGTGCGTCCCGTGGAGCTCGTCCTCGCGGTCCTCATAGTAGATCCTGTCTCCGAGAACTATGCCCTTCTCGAGCAGAACGGGCCTGTAGTCGCTCTCTATGAGCTCCGCGCCGAGCCACTTGGCTATGTCGTCTGCGTTGCCGACCGTCGCGCTGAGCGCGACCAGCTGCGCGCGCCTCGAGACGCGCTTCAGGCGCGTGATCAGTATCTCGAGCGTCGGTCCCCTTCCCGACTCGTTCAGCATGTGGACCTCGTCGAATATCACGCAGCCTATCGCATCGAGCCAGTTAATCCCGTGCCTTATCAGGCTGTCGAACTTCTCGGTCGAGACGAAAAGTATGTCGTACTTGTCCAACCACGGATCGAGCGAGTCGAGGTCGCCGATGGACATCGCGATCTTCAGGAACGGATACGCCTCCTTGAACTCCTCATACTTCTCGCTGACCAGGGCACGCATCGGCGCTATGTAAACCGCCTTCTTCCGGTCCCAGATGACCGAACGCAGCATCGCCATCTCCGCTATGAGCGTCTTTCCGCTTGCGGTAGGTGCCGCGACCACAAGGTTCTTCCCCTCGAGAAGGCCGTGCTTTATCGCGAGCTCCTGCGGCGGGGTGAGCTTGTCTATGCCGCGCTTCGTCATCGCCTCTATCGCTTCGGGCGGCAACAGGTCCTTCAGCTCGCTTATCGCCATGAAATCATATTTCGAGAAAGACTTCTCTGCAATAAGCTTATAAACTCTGTAGTATTAATGTTTTCTGCTCATTGTTGTGCAAGAGCGCTCGAAACCGGATTGATTCATTTCGTCCGAAGGTCATCGTTGGAATGCCAGACATCCAAAAGCAGCAGATCAAAGCAAACCCAAAGAAAATCGAGGGCGGTTCCTCTTCCAATTCCGAATCAGACGAGAGCATAGTCGGGCTGCACGTCTACGGAAACCTGTATGGCCTTGATCCTGAACTCATCAACGACCAGAAACTCCTCGAGAAGACTGTGCTCGAGGCTGTGAAGCTCGCCAAGATGACCCTGGTCGAGCACAAGGTGTGGAGCTTCGGCGGAAAGAAGGGCGGCGTCTCGGTGATGGCGCTCATAACGGAGAGCCACATGGTACTGCACACCTGGAACGAGTACAAGTATGCGACCCTCGATATATACACGTGCGGGGCT
This sequence comes from Microcaldota archaeon, assembly GCA_030040265.1. GTDB lineage: Archaea > Micrarchaeota > Micrarchaeia > Micrarchaeales > CABMGC01 > JAKAWC01. Next base: position 12,149 of record JASHUB010000005.1, on the reverse strand, counting down.
CAGTCCGACCCGTACGTAGCATTCGACCACGTGGTCAAGGTGCTGAAGCCGAAGAAGCACCAGAGATTCTATGCCGATAGATCGAGCATGTGAATCTGCCTTTTAATCCTTCAGGCACAATGATTTTATACTTGCTAGAAGATAGCACTTCTGTGCCCCGGTAGCTCAGTGGTAGAGCGCTTGTCTTGTAAACAAGAGGTCGCGAGTTCAATTCTCGCTCGGGGCTATGCGAATCCTCATGCCTTGATCGCGCCGCACGCATGCGAGCCGTAGAACGCCTCGCCGCATTTATGGCAGACGTTCGCCAGGGAGTCTGCCCTCGCGTCTCCGGACAGCCTCGCCTCCTTGGCCCTCTGCGTATCCACCTCTGTCCAACGCTTCTGCGTCTCTTCGGCGTGTCTGGAGATGATGTCTACGAATGCAAGGCGCTGCGCCTCCTGCATTCTTGCCATGCTCTGCTCGTAGAACAGTTCCATCGGCCTGCAGCTGGCGCAGCTCGCGACGTCGAACGTTCCGTCAAGGGTGTGCGCTATGAAGCTCTGGTCGCCGTTCAGGTACGCCTTGAGGACCTCCTGCACCAGCCATGCGAGAAATTCCTTGTGGCCGTAGTTCGTGTCCCCGGCGATCGAGGTCAGGGACATGACTTTGCCGTACACGTCGAGTGCCTGTATCATGTTCCCATCGAATATCCACTCCTGCCTTATCGCGCCGCCGAACCTCTTGTCCTCCATCGGCAGCATCACTGCACACCTGTGCGGAACGGAGAGTATACCGCGAAGCTCTGCGTCAAGAGTGACCGAGCCTTCGTGCAGTGTCGCGTTGAGCCTTTCGAAGCGCAGGTAATCTTCCGAGTGCGCGTCGAGCGATGTCTGCACTGTCAGATGGGATGCGGCATAGAGGTTGGTGAAGAGACGGCGCACCATGCCTGCCGTCCGTGCGCTGGATGAGTCGAAATGCGCCAGCAGGCTGTCGCTTTGGTTGAAGCTTCTGATCATGTTGGGGTTGAGGGACTTCCCATCTGCGCTCAGACCGCGCAACGCGGCGGCCAGGACTTCCCTTCCATTCAGCCCTTTTGGAAGAGGGATGTTGACCGTCACTATTTTGTAGATGGTCTTTCCGTCGGACAGAGTCATTCTCTCCCCGTAGATCACCTGACCGCTGGTCCCCCAGATGGCTTCCATCTTGGCTTGTTCCGGCGCAGGCCTTGCTGCATCCTTGAGTGCCGGAGCTGCGGCTACAGGTCTTGTTTCGGCAGATATCGCGTTTCTCGTCATTGTACCATGCTCGTGGGATATAAGACTTCGGGCAGCCCGGCTTACCCCTTGAGTGGGATTACGGATGCGGCACAGCAGTGGAGTTTCACCACTTTCCCCCGACTAGGCTGGATCTGAACCAGCAGTCTGCATCTATTGTTCAGACAATCTTTATAAACCTGGCTCAGCATAGATTATACATGACTAACCCTGAAACCGTCCTCGCCGTTTATCTCATCCTGAGGAAGGACGGGAAGATACTGCTGGCGCGAAGAACGAACACGGGATGGGCAGACGGGCACTACTCGATGGTCGCAGGGCGCATAGACGGGAACGAGACTATCAGGCAGGCGATGTCGAGGGAAGCGAAGGAGGAGGCGGGAATAGACGTCGCAGTTGAGGACCTGAAGGTGGTGCACGTTGTGCACAGGCACACTCCGCCGCCGGGCAAGGAATCTCTTGACTTCTTCCTGACAGCCAGCGTGTGGAAGGGTGAGCCGAAGAACATGGAGCCGCAGTATTGCGACGACATGAACTGGTTTGACGAAAAGACGCCGCCGCCAAAGACGCTTAAGTTCCTGCCCGTCATCTTGGAGAGAGTAAAACATAACATATTCTACAGTGAGTACGGCTTCAAACCAGGAGAACCTGAATTCTAAATCAGGCTTAACTAAGTTTTTCGTATGCCTCTTTTCTGTGCCTTATCTTTATTACTAATATGATAAGCCGCTTATTCTCGATGCTTAGTATGATGCGATAATCCCCTACACGCAGGCTGTAGAGAGAGACGCCGACCAGGCGCTTCACGACCAAGAATGGGTTTTCTGATGCTTTTAGCAGCCTTTCCACTATCCGTCTCTGCGTCTCTTTCTCAAGTCTTTTGAAGTCACGTTTAGCCTCATCAGACCAAACAACGCCGTAAGACATCAAATCCCAAATTCTTTCCTGATCTCTTTCATAGAGTGGACTTTGCCCGCCTCTATGTCTTTTAGCGCACGCCGGATTCCCTCTATTTCTTCCTTTGATAGCGGCGCGTAGTCTGTTGCGCGCTCTGCCATTCTTTTTATCACGGCATCCATGGATTCCCCAGGATAGGCTTTGAGCTCGTCAAGGAGCTTCCTGGTCTGCTTGCTTATCTGGATGGTTGTAGTCTTCTCCATGGTCTACTATATATCGCTATAGGTATATATAGTTTTCTATTAATGCGTCTCATGCAAACCACTAAAAGCTTAAGCAGAGATTCTGAATCATGAAACCCGACTGGCTGACCATCAAGCCCGCTTCTACAGAAAAATATCACGAGATCAAGGAAACGGTCACGTCGCTGGGACTGCACACGGTATGCACCGAAGCGCACTGCCCGAACATAACTGAGTGCTGGAGCGGAGGCACCGCGACGTTCATGGTCCTTGGCGACAAGTGCACGCGGGGCTGCAGGTTCTGCGCTGTCCAGAAAATGGCGCACGGCGTGAACGTCGACGCACAGGAGCCGGAAAAACTAGGGCAGGTCATAAAGAAATGGGGTCTCGATTACGTCGTGATAACATCCGTGTGCAGGGATGACCTGCCAGACCAAGGTGCAGGCCATTTCGCGGAGTGCGTCGTGGAGATAAAAAAGCAGAGCCCGGACACGCTTGTCGAACTGCTCATACCTGATTTCAGGGGAGACGATGAATGTTTGCGAATGATCGTTAATGCAAGGCCAGATGTCATAGGGCACAACCTCGAGACGGTCGAGAGGCTCAGCCCGCAGATAAGGGACAGGAGAGCGGCATACGAGCAGTCGCTTTCGGTCCTGTTCAAGCTGAAACAGATGAACCCCAGGATCTACACCAAGTCTGCGATGATGCTCGGCATAGGCGAGGCCGATGAAGAGGTCGTCGCTTCCATGAATGACCTTAGGGGCGTGGGGGTCGACTTCCTTGCGCTTGGGCAGTATCTCAGGCCAAGCCAGCACCACATAGAGATAAAGGAGTACGTTCATCCGGACAAGTTCGAACTCTTCAGAAGGCGCGGCATGGAGCTTGGGTTCAGGTACGTTGCATCCGGCCCGTTCGTTCGCAGCTCATACCGCGCCGGGGAGTTCTTCATAAAGGCGGTCATCGAGAAGGATGTCGCGCGCTAGCGCATGAAGTTCCACTTCTCAGATGCGTATACTTCTTTCGCTAGCTGGTCTGCGCGCTTGCTTTCCTCATTTGTGAGCTTGCCGATCTTGTATGACTTCCCGTTCGTGAAACCCTTGAGCATCGCGAAGTACAGGTCCTGGATCGAGACGTCCTTGAAGTCCAGGACGCGCGTGACGCGCTCCTCCACGCTCTTTATCATCTTGTCCGATATCTTCTCGTTGCTGACCTTGAGCACGGAGAACATCGATTTTATGTCAAGGTCGTAGAGCACGGTGCCGTGCTGCGTCTGGATGCCGTCGCGCCTTGTCATCGCGTTCCCAGATATCTTCTTCCCACCTGCAAGGACGTCGTTTATCGGGGCGAAGCTAGCCTCGATGCCAAGCTCTGCGAGACCGTCTATCACCCATTGGCATATGACCCTGTAGTTTTCCCGTATGCCCTTCGGGAAGTAGAACTCGGGAGCGATCACGCTGTACGTTATCTCCCCGTTGAAATCGTGGTACACCGCGCCTGCGCCGGTCCTCCGCCGCACCCAGTTCACGCCGAGCTGCCTGCAGCGCTCGATATTGACCTCGTCCTCGAGGCTCTGGAAGTAGCCTATCGACACTGCGCTGGGCTTCCACCTGTAGAACCGGATGGTCGGGGGCGCTGCGTCGGCCTTGATCGCTTCGCTGATGGCCTCGTCTATGGCCATGTTGCGGTACGCATCGTTGGTCTCGAGTTCGATCACGCGCCAGTCCGTCCCATCACCGCCATCTTTATCGTGCTAGCGATCGCCTCAGGGGTCACGCCTATCAGCTCTATCTTGTCGAGGTCAACGATCTTCCTTATCCTTTCCGCGATGCTCTGCTCCGTCGCATCCACGGGGGCGTCGAACAGCGCCGCCTCTATGTCGGAGAGCTTGTCCTCCGGATACAGGAAGAAGTCGCCAGTTATCTTTATCTCCTGGATCCTGTCGGCGTATCGAACCTTTACGGCGAGCAGCTTTCCTCCAGGCACCTTCTGCCTTGCGTAACCGTCCAAAAGACCACAGTAGTGGATATCCATTAAAATCTAAATACCTATTCAGGCTTATAGCATGTTGGTGCCGGATGCGCGTTAACTTCTTCATACTCGGAGTTCTGCTAGGGATAATGGGAGTGATAATGTATCTCTCGGTAACCCCCAGCCTCTCGCACGCTGTGCTGACCGCATTCCAGGGCAGCCAAGTGGCGTCGGCGGTGCTGTCGCACGGCAATACGCTTGCCACAACCGCCACCGCTTCGGTGGAGTCCCTATTCAAGGTCACTTTCAGCACAAACGACACCGCGATATTCTTCCTGGTGCTCGGCATCATACTGATGCTGGTGAGCGAGGAGGACAGGTTCGAGAAGATAAAGCGGGAGGGCGACGAAGCGCACAAGGCAGAACGGATCAGGACCAGGAACCAGGCGATAATGGTGGAGCTCAAGAGCATACCTAGCATACTGATAAGCTGGTTCATCCTGGTGTTCGTATTCTACATCGGCCTGCCGGATTTCTGGTACGCTGCCATCGCGATAATCTACGCGTATGTCATCACAAGCTACCTGGTGGAGCTCACCAACAGGCCAGGTGCAAAGCACGTCGCGTTCATGATATACTTCGTGTTCATAATCATCTCAGCCCTGATGGCCAGCGCCCTCGGCTCGCTCTTCCTCAACCTTGCGGAGCAGCAGCTCAGCAGCCTGCCTTACGTCATGCTGGCCTCGATTATCGCCGTCCTGGCGTCGTATTACTCCTTCCACGCGCAGCACTACAAGGGGCAAAAGCGCGGGGAGGGCGAGCGGCCAACGCAGGAAAAGCAATAAGCTTTATATAGGTTGGTATCCAATCAGTATGGAAGTTTAATGCGGTCGGCGAGAAGAAGCCAAAACCGTGATTAGATGAATAGGAAGCGCGCTTGGAAACCTGGAAACAAGGGGTCTTTGGGTTCTCTCGTTTTCCAATCTGCTCCTTCTTCGTCTTCCATCCTGCTTTTCTCCTTTTGTTGTGTTTCTGCTCCCCTCCGTGAAGCACGGGAGGAGTCTTACGATCATATGAGGCGAGTGGTATGGGTGGCGTAAAAACTAGTGGAGAACCGGTTGGTAAAGAACTACGTGCGATAGCCAAAGACGTAGCTAGAGGGCCAGGAGCCACTCCGGAAATGGTCGGCTTAGCCGCGGCCACTGTCGGAGCCTTTAGGGACAAGTGCGGGCCGGATGGAAGCAAGGTATCTAGAGCCGATTTTCTTGATATATATCTGAGGGCGAAGAGCATATTCCCAACGATCACGATCATAAGCGGCGCTTCGGTCGCTCTTATACACCCTCAAAGACAGATGAATGACGTAGACACTGTGGTAAGGGACACCGAACTCGTTCTGACGCCAGAGATGAGCGCCAAGATCTATGCTGCTGGATTCGTGCCACACGAGGTGCACGACGGAGTTCTCCATGCGATAGTGGATAAAACAACTGGAGTGAGGATCGACACTAACAACACGGCTACGGTGCATGATGGCGTCGAGAGAATAATATCAAACGAACAGACTTGCGTGCTGCTCGGATGCACGCCGTTGAAGGAGAGCGCTCTTGGGTTATCTAAAAAGAGGATTGTGACTGAGAGCATGACCCTTCCGATATCACATAACGATACTACCGTAGACGTAAGGGTACCGCGGCCGTTGCATCAGGTCGCCATAAAGTACAATCTTTGGAGACTGAGGCACGAACCGAAGGACGTTAGGGACCTACAAACGATAGTCAGACATTATTACGAGTCGCCGGAACGCTTTTTCGCGCAGGAAGAACAAAGCATAGCAGCCCTTCACCCTTACCTTGGGGCCGACTTCGAGACGCACTTGTCTGGCATTCTGGCGAGCGGCTGAACCTGTAATCGTGGCTGTGCATGGATAGCAATGCAGAAACCAGAGCCGCATTGAGCTATGTCTCAAAACTCCTTAAAGAGAAACTTCCTAGGAACACTTATTATTATCACGACATCTGGCACACGATGGATGTTTACAGGAATGCAGTAAGGTATGGAAAGCTCGAAGGCCTGCCAAAGCACGAGGTGCTGCTTCTGGGGATAGCCGCTCTGTTCCACGACACGGGATACCTCAAGAGGCATGATAACAACGAGCCCATAGGCGCAGGCATCGCTGCCAGGTATCTCAAAGGCAGGGATTTTTCGGAGAAGGACGTGTCTACCATCCGTGGTCTTATTATGGCAACGCAGTTGCCACAGAGACCTAAGACTCTCGCGCAGCGCATCATCTGCGACGCCGACCTTAGCATACTCGGCGAACGCGAGTTCATGACCAGAAACCTGCGGCTGATGAAGGAACTGGGAAAGATAAGAGGGAGGCAATACGCGAAAGAGGAATGGATCGCTGCCCAGTTGCGTTTCGTTCGGGGGCATGGGTATTTCACAAAAGCAGCAAGAGGGCTCAGAAACGAGACAAAAAGAAAGAACATCCTTAGGTTGAAGGCGATTCAAAAACGACTTTCCGCTTAGAGCCCGATGGAATTGCCCTTCCCGAAATTCTCCAGAGTCCAGTCGACTACCATCTCCTTCACTTTTGCATATTCTTCCTTCTCGAACTGCATGTTGCAGATGCAGTGCTTCCTGGAGCGCAGGTTTGCGCAGAACATGCTCTCGAACATGTCTGTGCAGTTGTTCAGGTACATGCACCTAGAAGACTTCTCTGACCACGCCACGTTGAAGCATGCGGTGCAGTAGGAGCTGTCGAACGCCCTTATAACCGACGTGCAGTTGTAGATATAGTAGCATGCGACGCCGTACTTCGAGTCGTTTATCTCGGCAGAGAACGCAGCTTTCTGGGTGCGTATCACCTTCGAGCAGTGGTATATCTCGCTGGCAAGGTATATGTTGTCCGTCTCTGAGTAGTCCTTCGCTTCCCATGCCTTGTCAGCGATCGTATAGAATATGTTGTTGAAGTGGCCAAGGAGATCGTCCATGTCCTTTATTTTCTCCTTCGGCATGGTCGGATCGCCTCCAGGAGGCGTCTTGCCCCACTCCTCCCAGACCTTCACCTTGTTCCCTATCTTCTTCATTATCCAGGCGTCTTTTCCTGTGAACGTGTCCTTCGCCTTGACTGGAAGAAGTATATCGAACGCGAACTTCTCCTTTATCTGCTCAAGCGTGAACGGGTTGTCCCTGCCGAACACATCCTTGAAGGTGTAGTCGACTATCTTTTTTGCTGCTTTCTCATCCATCCCATCACATCAGAACAGTATGCTCCTCTTTGGTCCGAAGTGGTCTATAGTCCAGTCTATGACCATCTGCTTTATCGGCTCGTACTCCTCCTTCGTGAACTGCATGTTTGCGATGCAGTATTTCTTCCCGCGCATGTTGGTGCAGAACAGGCATTCGTACATGTCCATGCAGTTGCTCAGGTACATGCTCTTTGATATCCTTCCGCACCAGTTGAGCGCGAAGCTCTGTGAGAGCGGAGCCCTGCTGTCCAGAGCTCTTATGACCGACGTGGAGTTCCAGGCATAGCTGCATGCCACGCAGTACCTGTCATTGACAACATCCACGCAGAAGACACATTTCTGCGAGCTTATGATCTTCGAGCAACAGTAGACTTCGGTGCTGTAGTACACATTGTCCGACTCCACATACTCTGTGGAGTTCTCGGCTCTCCCGCCTATTGAGAACGAGATGTCGTTCCACACCTTGAAGATGTCGTTCATGTTCTTCAGATCAGCTTTCGGCCTGATGCCGAGGCCGAGCTTGTCCTGCTGCACCCAGTTCTCCCAGAGCATGACCTTCTCGCCGGTCCTTCTCACAAGCCAGGCCTCTTTCCCGTTCGGATCCTTATACTTGCTCGGCAGCGGCATGTCAAAGGCGAACCTCTCCTTTATCTCGGCAAGCGAGAAGGGATTTTCTCTCCCAAAAATATCCTTGAACGCGTAGTCGACTACCGCCTTTGCCTTTTTCTCATCCGTCAGAATCCCCTCACGTTGCCCTTCTCGAAGTTCTCGATCGTCCAGTCTATGACCATCTTCTTGAGCGGCAGGTATTCCTCCTTTGTGAACTGCATGTTCGCGATGCAGTACTTCTTGGAGCGAAGGTTCGAGCAGAACATGCACTCGTACATGTCTATGCAGTTGTTCAGGTACATGCACTTCGAGGCGTGGCCGCTCCACACGGACGAGAAGCCGGATGTGAAGTGCTCACAGTTCGAGATCCTTATCGCTGAGGTCGATGTGTCAGAGTAGTGGCCGGCGACCAGAAGCTTGCACTGCCTCACGTTCTCTGAGAAGACTATCTTCTGCGAGTCGTGGACCTTTGAGCTGTGGAAGACGGATGAGCTGCGGTAGATGTCATCGCACTCTGCAGTGTCTATGGAATCGAGCATCTTCTCGGCTGCGAAATATGCAATGCCGTCCCAGTATGACCATATGTCATCGATGTCCCTTATCTTCTCCTTAGGTCGCATCCAGATGTCCTTCTTGCTCTGCTGCACTATTATGTCAGTAGACATCACCCGTCCTTCCCGGTTTCCTGTCATCCAGGTATAATCGCCGCTCACAGTGTCCTTGACGCGGTGCGGGAGCTCGAGGTCATACGCGAACCTCCGCTTGATCTCCTCGAGAGAGAACGGGTTTGGCCTTCCGAATACGTCCTTGAACACGAAGTCGACTATCTTCTTTGCTTCTTTCTCATCCATCAGAATCCCAGATTGTGCGTTTTGTCATAATTCTTGATCGTCCAGTCTATGAGCGCTTCCTTTATCGGCATGTACTCCTCCTTGGTGAACTGCATGTTTGCGATGCAGTATTTCTTTGATACCAGGTTGGCGCAGAGTATGCATTCGTATGTGTCTATGCAACTGCTTAGATACATGCACTTCGCCGCTTTGGTGCACCAGACGACCGCGAAGTTGGCCGAGCTGTAGTTGCTGTCTATGTTCCTCAGCCCTGTCTGTGAGTTGTACGTGTACGAGCTCGCGACCTGGTACTTGCAGTTGATCATATGGTTGCAGAATACCATCTTCTGCGAATCCTCTATCTTCGCGGAGCAGTAGATCTGCGAACTTGCGTACACGTGGTCTGAACCGTAGCAGTCCGTCGCGTTCTTGTAGAGCCTTTCCACTGGGAAGTATGCAATGTCGTCCCAGTATTTCAAGGCGTCGTCCAGCTTCTTTATCTCTTTCTTGGGCTTCATCCACCCATCCTTCTTGGCGAGCTCCTCGAACGTTGTCGAGTTGATCACCTTGTGGTCCTCGTTTCCAACGACCCAGGCGTCTCCGCCGGTCATCGAATCCTTGACCTTTCTGGGCAGCTCTATGCCATAGGCGAACCTCTCTTTTATCTCATCGAGTGAGAACGGGTTGTCCCTGCCGAAGATGTCCTTGAATGCGTAGTTTACTATCTCTTTGGCGGTCTTCTCGTCCATCAGAACCCCATAGTATTTCCTTTCCCAAAGTTCTTAATAGTCCAGTCTATGACCATCTGCTTTAACGGCTCGTACTCCTCCTTCGTGAATTGCATGTTGCCGATGCAGTACTTCTTCGACTCCATGTTGGAGCAGAACATGCACTCGTACATGTCGTAGCTGTTGTTCACGTACATGCACTTCGTTGTCTTCTTCGACCACGCCACGGCGAAGCAGGACGTCGTCAACGCGGAGTCCTTGACCCTTAAGCACGAGGTCGCTACGGTTGTCCTGCACGCTACGATCTGCTTGCAGTCCCAATCGTCCTTTGAGAAGACGACCTTCTGGCATTTGTGGATCAAGGAGGACCGGTACACCGAACTGCTGTCGAAGACCGCATCCGACTCGGCGACATCTGTCGAGTTTGTGCAACGGTCACCGAGGAAGTACGCGGACGTCTTCCAGAACTTGAACACGTCGTCCAGCGTACTCAACTTCTCGGGCTTTGGAATCTTGCCCTTTTTGTGGAGCTCTTCGCCTGTTTCCACGGACATGGCGGGGACGCCGTGCCTCTTTACGGCCCATGTGTCCTTGCCGGTTACGCTATCCTTGATGCGCTCCGGCAGGTCTACATCGAACGCGAACCTTTTTTGCGTCTCTTCTAGGGAGAACGGATTCGGCCTGTCGAAGATGTCCTTGAAGACGAAATCAACTATCTCCTTCGCTTTCTTCTCGTCCATCAGAATCCCATCGTGTTCCCTTTCCCGAAGTTCTTTATGGTCCAGTCTATGGCCATCTGCTTTAACGGCTCGTACTCCTCCTTCGTGAACTGCATGTTGCATATGCAGTACTTCCTCGTGTCGATGTTGGAGCAGAACATGCACTCGTATAGATCGTAACAGTTATTGACGTACATGCACTTGGTCAGCTTCTTTGACCACATGACCGCGAAGCAGGATGTGACCACGGCAGAGTCGAGCGCGCGTATGCATGATGTTGCGGTGTCATTGTACTTGCTTGCGACTATCTGTTTGCAGTGCGAGTTGTCTTTTGAGAAGACGACCTTTTGGCAGTCGTGGATCAGGGCAGACCTGTACACGGAGTTGCTGTCAAATATCGCATCCGACACTGTGACGTCGGTTGAGTTTATGTAACGGTCGCCGACGAAGTATGCGGACGTCTTCCAGAACTTGAACACATCGTCTAGCGCATTCAACTTCTCGGGTTTCGGAATCGTGCCCTTTTTGTGGAGTTCGCCCGCGGTCTCCATCGCCATCGCCGGGACGCCGCGCCTCTTTACGGACCAGGTGTCCCTGCCAGTCACGCTGTCCTTGACGCGCTCCGGAATGTCAACATCAAAAGCGAACTTTCTCTGTATCTCGTCGAGAGAGAACGGGTTTTCCCTAGCGAATACGTCCTTGAAGACGAAGTCTACGAGTTCCTTTGCCTGCCCCTCGTTCATGCTCAGTCCTCAAATCCCTGGCTGTTCGATTTGCCGAAGCTCTTTATCGTCCATTCGATGACCTGCGCCTTGAGTGGCGCATACTGTTCCTTGGTGAGCTGCGTGTTGGCCACGCAGTACTTGGCCGAGTTGATGTTCGAGCAGAACATGCACTCGTAGAGGTCCTCGCAGTCGTTGATGTAGAAGCACCTTGAGATCTTCTTGGACCAGTTCACGGCGAAGCTCGATGTGACGTTCGCGCTGTCGATGACACGCATGCAGGACACGGTGTTGTCCGAGTACGAGCATCCAACGGCGTACTTGCAGCCGAGAAGGTTGTTCGAGAATACGCACTTCTCGGAGTCGTGGATCTTTGCCGAGCGGAATATGAAGTTGCTTCCGTAGACGTTGTCAGATTCTGCGATCTCGTTCGAGTTCAGCATCTTCTCCCCTGAGAAGTAGCCTATCTCCTCCCAATACTTCGATATGTCTGCCATTGACTTTAGGGGCTTCTTCTCCTTGGCCCAGACGTTCTTCTTGCTGTCTATCAGCAGGTTCGCCTGCGACATGAACTTCGGGGCGCCGCTGGAAGTCGTCCATGTGCTGCCGCCGGTCCTGTCATCCTTGACCTTCCTAGGAATATCGAGGCCGAAAGCGAACTTCTCCAGTATCTCGGACATCGTGAAAGGATTCGGCTTGCCGAACACGTCCTTGAATACGTAGTCAACGTATCCTTTTGCCTGCGTCTCGTTCATTTGACTCCCACATCAGGTGTTCTTGCCTTGAAGACATCGTAGAACTTGCCCTGTGCGTAGAGCCTCACAAGGCAGTAACGCGTGTTGAGCAGCGTTATGGCCTTCGTCTTGAGCTCCTCCTTGCTCTCCCTCTTCTCCTCGTAGTGCTTGACGACCTCCTCCGGTATGT
>JASHUB010000043.1 GCA_030040265.1 Microcaldota archaeon | reverse complement strand
AACCCCTCTTGCGGATAGCGCTCGCTTGCGAACTGCGATGCTGCCTCGTCTATCGTGTTGCCCAGTTCGTCCAAAGCCGCCACTGCGGCTTTGGCCATTGTCGGAAATGCCGCGGGATCAAGCGCTCCATTGTTGTACACGCTCGGATCCAGCTTGCTGATCGAGGTGGCAAGGTCGACGACGGCCTGTATCGCCACAGGTATCTGCTTCTTTGCGCTGGCGAGATGGGCCTGCAGGTTGGATTTGAGCTTGTTGCTGATGTCCTGGCCCGCGGCGCGACCCTCCTCCGGAGCCCAGGCCACGCCGTCCTTGTACTGCTCTGCGCAACCCTGCGCCTTGACTATGTGCACCGCAAGGTCCGACTGCGCTATCCTTAGATTGCGTATCGCGTCGTTCACCGCGATGAGCGGCGCTGCTTTCGCCTGTGCAGCACCCACCTTTGCCTGCTGCTCCGCGACTCTCGGGTTTGCCATCATGAACTCATCTCTCCAAGAGCATGCTTGATTTTTGTGGTATTTAAGCGTTGGTGGAAGATTGGACTTCTGCGCTTTTACGCCTGCGATAGCCTTAATAAGAATGCAGGACATAAGTCAAGTGGGGGTAAAATGGCAAAGGATGACTCTAAGGACTCGACGAAAGCGCAGGCGCAGGACGGCCAGCAGGCAAACGCGCAGCAGGGAACCACTTACATCGTGCCGCAGGACCACAAGAAGGGAAGCTCGTGGCTCGCGCTCATCATAGGCATAATAGTTGCGGCGGTCCTTGGCTGGCTCGCATCGGCATTCGGCGTGGTGAACATAGCGATCGGTACCATCGTGGCGTTCCTCGTCTATCTCGCCCTCGCGATACGGGTGCTTCCGGAGTGGAAGAGAAGCCCGGTGCTGACGCTCGGGAGGTATTCGGGGATATACGGGCCCGGAATCTTCCTTATCATACCGTTCATCCAGAACACCCCATACACGTTCGACCTTAGGACGCTCTCCAAGGCGTTCTCCGCAGAGAAGACGCTAACCTCGGACAACGTCACGGTTGACGTGGACGCCATAATGTTCTCAAGGATAGAGAATCCTGAAAGGACCGTGCTGCAGGTCACCGATGTCGAAAGCTCCGTGACGCTCGCTGCCCAGACTGCGCTCAGGGACATAATAGGGAAGGTCGACCTGAGCAAGATGATCCAGGGAAGGACAGAGATCGCCAACGAGGTGAAGACGCTGATAGACGAGCGGGTGCTGCCTTGGGGCGTTAACGTCATCTCGGTCGAGATAAGGGACGTGCGCATTCCCGCCGACCTCCAGGACGCAATGGCAAAGGTCGCCATCGCATCGAGGGAGAGGGACGCGAGAGTCGTGCTCGCCGACTCCGAGAGGCTCGCTGCCGTGAAGATGATCCAGGCTGCCGACATGTACAAGAACAACATGTACGCAATGCAGCTAAGGGCTCTGAACATGCTCTACGAGGTCGGCATAAGCGGCAAGAACACGCTGATATTCGTGCCAACCGAATCCAGAGGACTTGGGATGCCAACGCCGATAGGGGTTTTCGGGCTGAGCGAAGTCGAGAGCGGCAGGCTGCTCATACCAGGGCAGGGCAAGCCGGAGAGGAAGCCGAAGCAGCAGAAACCGATGTGAACCTCGCGGCAACCTATATAAAGACGCGTTGCGGATAGTATCTGGTGGGATGAACAGCATTACAAGATACCTAGTAGTATTTGTGGCGCTTCTATTCTTGGTTCCCGCAGTCTCCGCATTCGGATACGGCACATCATCCATCTCGTTCACGCAGAGCAGCGGCCAGCTCGCGGCTGGAGGCTCGATGTCAGTGGGCTACAACGTATCCCTTGCAACGGGCAGCACGTGGGGCACCACCATCAACATAGTCAACAAGGCGCAGCTCGCAAGCCATGGCATAACCGTCACCCTGAGCAATCCGGGCGGCACGCAGTCCAACCCTCCGTTCAACGGCACCATGACGATATCAGTGTCTTCCAGCACGCCGAACGGGCAATACAACATCATACTGAACGCAACAGGGGATGACCCTTCAACGACCAATGCTGCCTTCGCGCTGGCCATCGCCGTGCCTGCATCCTCATCCACGACCACGGTTACAGGAGCGGCGAGCACCACTGTGGCGGTGACCAGCAGCGTCGCGGTGTCCGCGCCTGCGTCTTATGGCATGGACCTGCCTGACGTGTTCCTCGGACTGATAATACTCGTGATAATAATAACGGTGATATCGATGGCTGTGAAGACTGCAACCGCATCAAGACAGATACTGCTATGCGTCGCCCTCATACTCGTGGGCACGTTCCTGTGGCTGTACGGCGACTACACGGGTGGGGCGCTGTACTACGTATGGGCAGGAGTGATCCTGATACTTATCGGGACTTTCGCCTGGATCTGGGTCGACCACCAGGCGCACCTGCTCTGATCAGGCAGACAGCAGGATGAGCCCGAGTATCACTAGGGCTATCCCGAGGATTTGAGTTTTCTCCACCTTCTCCTTCAGTATCAGTATGGCCAGCGTTATTGTTATGACCGGGCCGGCCGCCGCTATCGGCGCCACTATGGACGTGTAGTTGAGCGACACGCCGAGATTGTAGGACAGGAACGCAATCAGGTTCAGGAAGCCTATCGCAAGGACTGGCAGGACGTTGCCCTTGTGGATCTTGAACTTCGCCTTTGTCGCCTCGCCGTAGGCGAGAAGTATCAGCAGTGTGGGTATCGTGAGCAGCACCGCGGCATCGAACCAGCCGAGCGCCTTGACGAGCACGCTAAGCAGAAAGAAGTAGGCTCCCCAGCCGACCAGAGCCAGGAACGCGTACTCCATGCCGAGCCTGGCGTTCTTCTTCATCGCCTTGATGGCGTGCCCGAACCTGAAGCATACCAGGAGGGTGCCGATTATTATCAGCGTTATGTAGAGCGCTTGCATTGCCAAAAGGTGCTCGCCTAGGAGCAGGATGCTGAGCACCGCGGTGAGCGCGCCCCATGCTGCGGATATTGTCACGACAACAGGTATGTTCCCGACCTGCGCGCCTTTGTTGAAAGAGAGGAGTCCAACGTTGCCCATTACCGCGGCGACCAGTATTATCCCGACCGTCGCCAGCGTGACGGTTACGTGGCTGAAGAAGAACAGCGATAGCACAATCAGGCACGCGGTGACTATTATGGTTAGCCACGCTGTAGCGCGGAAGGCGCCTATGCGCCTGTCGGTGACGGACATGACATAGTTCTCCAGGCCGAAACCAAACATGGCGACGATTCCGAAAACAAGTCCTTCCAGGGCGCTCAGCTGAACACCTAGAGCTCCTGCTCGGAGAGGTGCAGGATTATCGCCTTCTCGACCAGCATCTTGTTCTTCGCCTGCTCCCACGCGATGCTCCTCGGGCCGTCGAGCACCTCGCTCGTTATCTCCTCGCCGCGGTGCGCGGGCAGGCAGTGCATTACAGAGACGTCGTCTTTCGCATAGTCGACGGCCTTCTCGTTTATCTGGTACGGCGCGAACAGCTTGTGCCTCTTCTCTGCCTCCGCCTCTTGCCCCATGGAGACATAGGTGTCGGTGTAGATGACATCGACGTCGGAGAGGCCCTCCTTCATGTCAGTGAACACGTCCACCGGCCCGTATTCCTTCGCCTTCGTCAGGTACTTCGGGTCGGGGTGGTAGCCCTTCGGCCCTATGAGTATCATCTCTGCGCCTGTCTTCGCGCCTGCGAGCAGCAGCGAGTTCGCGACGTTGTTAGCTATGTCCCCGACGAACGCTATCCTTATGCCGCGGAGCTTCTTCTTCGCAGCCTTCACCGTGTATAGGTCGCTCAGCGCCTGGCACGGGTGCTCGACGTCGGTGAGCGCGTTGATCACTGGCACAGACGAGTAGTTGGCGAGCTCGACGAGGTCGTCGTGGTTGTACATCCTCGCCGCTATGAAGTTGACATAGGAGCTAAGGACGCGCGCGGTGTCTCCGATGGTCTCCCCGCGGGCCATCTGCGACGTCTTCGTGTCGATGTAGATTGAGCTGCCGCCCAGCTGCGCCATAGCGGCCTCGAAGGACACCCTCGTCCTTGTGGACGCCTTCTCGAAAAGAAGCGCGAGGACAGAGCCATCGCTCAGTTTTATCGGCGACTTGGAGTCGCTCAGGTCGTCTGCGATGTCGAATATCTTGTTTATCTCCTCCTTGGTCACATCGTCTACGCTGAGGAAATGGACCATGGCTCAACCACCGAAAATGGAACCTAGTCCCTGCTCCGCCGCTGAGCGCTCCTCCGTTATAGCCGCCGAGACCTTGTCCTCATCTCCCTTGCTGGCCCTCTGCAGGCCCTGGATGAGCTTCTTGAGCTTCTTCTCCGCCTGGTCCAGGAAATCGTCCTGCGCCTTCAGGTATAAGTAGCATTTTTGCGAGTCCAGGCCGTAGGCCGCGCCCTCCTTGAGTACGTAGTCCTGCCTCACGAAGATGACGTTCGCCTCAGGGTCAGTTCTCACCTTGGCGAGCTGCTCCTCGTTGAGGCTCTTGTCAAGATAAGGGTCGTATGCCAGGAGTTTTTTGAGCTCCTCAGAATGAGACGCGTCGCAGACGTAGACTCTTGTCGCCATGCGATCACCTAGACGAGCTTCGCGTTTATGCTGCCCTCGCGGCCCGGCCTGTTCGTGACCACGGCCTTGCCAAGCTCCGTGTCTATGATCGTGCCCTTCGTTATGATGTTCAGCCTGGCGAAGTTCCTGTTGTCCGGCGACTCGATGATCGCCTTTATCTTGACCTTCTTGTATCCCTGCTTCGTCAGGAGGTTGGCTGTCGCGGCGTACTTCAGCCTGCTCTTCGAGGCGCCGCCCCTTCCGCGGTAGGCCGCTGTGCTGTCCTTCTCAGAAAGCTTTGTTGCTGCGAAGTATCCTCCGATCTCGTATCTCTTCTTGTCCCTGGACTTGATCTTGGTCTTGCCGTTGCCCGAGAGCTTCCTTCCAGGCTTGCCGTGTACCTGCACTCCGAATTGACTCATTTCATCACTGATTTAAGCGTTAAAAAGAACCAGAACTGGCTCGTTTCCTTCTGCCGTAAAAAGCATATAAAGATATGCAAAGAAAGTAATTTAAGGGTTGTGCAGAGCCAGGATGCGTGATGCTTTGGAGACGAAGAAAGGTGGGTCGGAGAAGAGACGCCTACTGTTCATTTTCGACCTCGATGGGACGCTGATCACAGGGGGAGGGTCCAGGGAACGCACGAACTATGCACTTGAGAAGGTCTTCAAGATCGCGACCACCAGGAAGGAGAGCCTTCCTCACGGAATGCCCGAGACGTTGAGGCTCGTTGCACTGGGCAAACTTTATGGGATAAAGGACACACAAGTGAAGTCCCACATCAAGGAGCTCTTTGCGAAGGTCGACGAATACTATGCAAGCCACCGGGTAGAGAAGAGGCCGCTGAAGGGCGCGGTGGAGCTGTTGCGGGAGCTGAGGCAGAAAGGGTATACCCTGGCGCTAGCTACCGGAAACACTTCTGGCACGACACTGATGAAGATGGAGGATGCCGGAATCAGCGGCATGGTAGATGTAGTATCGAATTCCGAGCTTTTTGAAGCGCGAGTTGACATAATAAAGCGGGCTGTGGCCATGGCCTCGGAGAAAGCCGGGCACAATTTCGGGAAGGAGGAGATCATCTGCGTCGGTGACGCCCCTAACGACGTGGAGGCCGCTAGGAAGGCCGGGCTTAGGATCGTCTCGGTTGCAACCGGAGACTATCGATTTGAGGAATTGAGAAAGTTGCAACCTGATTATGCACTCAAGGACCTGTCAGGATTTGGCGGCGTGCTCAACGCTATTGGCGATGCGGTCCCAACTACTGCAAGCCGTGATGCGGACATCTCCGGAAAGCCCGTAGCATGCGTGTGCAAGGGAAGGCCAGGGATGAGC
This sequence comes from Microcaldota archaeon, assembly GCA_030040265.1. Lineage (GTDB taxonomy): Archaea > Micrarchaeota > Micrarchaeia > Micrarchaeales > CABMGC01 > JAKAWC01. The sequence goes on along the minus strand of JASHUB010000043.1, from coordinate 3,731 downwards.
GGGTTGGTGGAACGCGCCAAAGGCATTTCAAATGGAGAGGAATTCGTGCTGCTGCTCGATTCCGAGAGCGCGGACGAGGAACGGCTTCTCCCGGCATACGCCAACGCCGTGATTAGGAGGAGGGATGGCATCTCCAGGTCCAATTCCGATGCGATGGAGATGCTGATGCTCGTGAGCGGCGACACGCACATAAAGGAGGCAATCGGGTCTGTCGGGGCCCGTGACCTGAAGGCGTTCATAGCGTTCGCGAGCAGCAAGAAGCTGCTGGACGCGTTCATAAAATCGGAGAGGTTGGAGGTCGAGTCTTGGCTGAAGCTTGAACTCGACTTGGACGCAGCTGGAGACGTGGCGACCACGGAACTGCTCGGAGATTAGGCCTTACCGCTTCTCCTCGCAGACAGTATGTCTGCGCGGCTTACGTTGACGAAGGCCGGCGGCGCTGCCTCAAAATCTGCATCGTCGCGGTTCCTTTCCGCTTCCTTGAATATGGCCGCGAGCCTCTCGTGCCTTTTTGCACGCTCGCTGGCGTCTGGAGCCGCAGTGCGGGCCTCTAGCCTAAGCCTCTCGACGGATATAGCGCCTGCAAGGTCAAGCTCCATCTGGTCAGAGTCGATGAGCGGGAATAGCCTTGTGACATAGAGCGCGACCTGTTTCGCCCTGCTTCGCCATGACTTCGGGTTCTCGGCGTCAGTGATTTGCGAGCAGCGGCGGCCGTGGGTGTCCCCATGCCTTGGATCGAAACCCTGGGACATGAGAACCTCGGACTCGAACACCAGGGCCTGTGCAGCCGCTTCGCCGAGCACGGTCCGGTAGTATGGGCCAGAGCCGTTCTCAGGCGCGGGGAATGAGACCAGTCTGTCGGGATGGCTTGCGACGAGCCTGCCGATCAGCTTGGCCGTCTGCTCCTTCGTCCCTCCGGAGTTTATTACGGTTTCGTAGAGCAGGGTCCTTCTGGTGACCGGGTGAACGAACTTCGCCAGCTCGGGGTACGTGCCTAAAAGCGCCATTGCGGTGCTGAACTCCCCGTCCCAAACGCACCTCACAGCGGTCTCGAACCGCTCATAATCGGACATCCATTTGGCATCGCGCAGGATGCCAAGGAACTTCTGGTGCCTCTGATAGTCGCGCATCGACGTCATGATCGGGGGTATGTCGCGCAGCGGCTCGGACCTGCTCGGCGGATAGACTGTCTTCGCTCTGCTGTCCGTAAAAACCATTCGCGTTGTAGGAGGCTGTGCCAGAGAATCCCCAGTTTCTCAAGCAGACTTATTGTTGGAACTCGTTTATAGCCTTTTCTAAGGAGCTCATTCCATTATCAGTTCCTCTTCCTGCTCCTCGAAGACGGCGTTGAGTATCTTGTGGATGTGCTCCGCCTTCTTCTTACCGATCTTGTCCACCTCCTGCAGCTCGTCCTTGTCCGCGAGGACTATGCTCCTTATCGACTTGAAGTGCTTTATCAGAGACTTCGCCAGCTTCGGACCCACCCCTGGCATCGACGCGAGTATCAGGACCTGCCAGTCCTGAGTGCTGTGCGCTCTCTTCGAGCCTAGCACGCGCGGCTCCCTGCGCGTGTGGTCCTGCTCGCGTTCGGCGAGCTTGGCGAGCATCGCTGCCGTCTCGTGCTCGTCGTGCGATCGCACCACCTGGACGTTGAAGTCGGCGAATGACGCGATTATGGTGCCTATTATGACGTTCTTGTTGAGCATGAAGTCGCTGTCCTCCCCCTCGATCAGCAGGATGGGCTTCTTGAACGCCGCACTCATGCGCTCGAGCTGGTCGAAAAGACGGTTGTCCATTATGGACTTCTCAAAATCAGTCACGGTCTTGCGCTCTACGCACATCCTGTCGGAGACGACGTAATCGGCCACGGGCAGCTGCGCCATCATGACATTTATCCCGCTTTCCTCTAGCCCCTCGAGGATTGCGATGTTGCGCTCGCGCTTGTCCACGATTATGCTGAACTCCACGATACTCCTTGCCGGGAAATGTTTATTAATTCCCCTCATGAAGTTGTATCATGGCGAAGCGCGTTGTCATAGTGCACAGGTGGAGCGGCAGCCCGACAGAGGACTGGTACCCTTGGCTGAAGGCACAGCTCGAGAAAGCCGGCTGCGAGGTTATCGTCCCGGAGATGCCCGACCCGGACGAGCCGATCATAGATGACTGGGTCGACGCCCTGGCGGTTGCAGTAGGCGGCGTGGACCGCAACACGTACTTTGTTGGGCACAGCATAGGCGCGCAGACAGTGATGAGATACCTTGAGGACGTTTCTGACGAGGTCGTTGCCGGCGGCATGGTGACCGTGGCCGGATGGATAAGCATGAACGAGGACGTGCTTGAGGAAGACGGGAGCCTGGACATCGCGAGACCATGGCTCCACACGCCCATAGACTTCGGCAAGGTTAGGAGAAGCGTCGGAAAGATTGTGTCCATATTCTCAAGCAACGACCCTTACGTGCCTGTCAGCAACGCAGAGATGTTCAAGAACCAGCTTGGCGCCGAGACGGTCATCCTGCCGAATCTAGGCCACATAACGAGCGCCGATGACGTCACGGAGCTGCAGGCCGTGCTCGACGCGGTCAACGAAGTCATCGGATCCGGTTGAATGGCCAGATGGGACCGCGCTGTTTGCCCCTGTCAACGAACGTGCCGGCCTCTATCTTTACGATCTTGGCGTCTATCTCGGCAGTGGCCTCGCGTCTTTTCCTGCCCTCTTCGACGTCCCTCCTGGCATCGGAACCTTCCTGTATGGCATCGAATCCGAGAAGGCCTGTCGCTGCCAGGACGCCCGCGCCTCCGGCAAACTCCAGTTCAGGCATCTTGAGCAGGTTGGAGGCGGCCAGCAGCATCTCGATCCCAGACAGGACCAGTGCGGTGTATGCCGCGATCCGCCTGAGGGCGCGCCTTGACTCGAACATGATGTCCGCGAGCACGCCGACCTTTTCGAGGAGAGGCTTGAGCTTCTTGAGCTTCGCCTTCACGGGCTTCTTTGCCTTCTTCGACTGGTCGTGCAGCTTCTTCAGTGCCTCTTCAAGCTGCATCCTGTCCGGATCCTGCTTCGGGAGCATCCTTACCCTGCGCCTTGCAGCTATGAGATCGAGTTTCACGGTCTCCCAGCCTTCGGCGAGCGTGTGCTTCCGGGCCTCGAACCGTACTTGCTCCTGCATCAGGTCCTTTGCAGTGTCTATAAGCTGGTCTGCGCTCTGCTCTGCGAGAAGACGCAGAGCGAGCATCGATGCCCTGTCGTCTGAGGACATTATCTGCACCCAATCTCTTAGCTCCCCTTTCGTGAGCGGATCGACTCCCCTGTTGGAGTAGCCCTCTTTTTGGCTGAAGACGAGGAGCTTCGCGACCTCCTTGACGAAGTCCTTAGCGGTCTTCATCGAGCCCATGAGCGAACCCTTCCTGGTCCCAGCCTTGTACTTCTGGATATCATCTTCCAGCTTTGACAGTTCATCGTAGACCGAAAGCAGTTTCCTGCTGAGCTCCAGGTGCTCCTTTGCAATCTCGACAGGAGCCAGCCCTCGCCTCTTCTGGGATGTCCGCCTGCTCAGCACCCATCCAGCCTTCGCGCGGATGTGGGACATCTCTTCGCCCAGCCTCGCCGCCGTGGCCGCGTCCAGCTCGTGCTCTCGGTCCGAGCTGGGCATGCGGTATGCGTCGGGCAGCCCGAAACCAGGCCGTCCTCCATGGTGCTTTCTGAAGAGTGGCATGATTCAAGCTGAGTCCAG
>JASHUB010000042.1 GCA_030040265.1 Microcaldota archaeon | reverse complement strand
GGTGAAGTGGAAGGAAAGCAGGAGCACCACGGTGAAGTTCTCAGACATCTTCTACTTCCTCGGCCAGATATTCCGCCTCTGGAGGTCGCGGGATTAGCAGATATAAACGTTTTGATTGTATATAGTCTGGGGGTCTGATGGCGGCACTTGCCTTGTTGTTCTACTTAGCAAGCATACTCTTCGGGCTGACCTCTGTCAATTACTTCTTCGGCAGGCGCATCAAGGCCATCATACCTAAGTATGCAATGGCTGTGCCCATCGGCTACGTGCTTGCAACGTACCTGGTCCTGGCACAGGAGATATTCTGGACTGTGTACAGCAGCCTCGAGCTTGCCGTGGCATCTGCGGCCATGGTGGCCATCGCCGTGCTTCTCTACAAGTTTGCCGCTGACAGGGACATGTTCAGCTGGAAGAAGCTCAAGGCAGAGGTGAAATCTGATCCCTGGTACCACACATTCCTCTTCATCGCCATAGCGTCGCTGATAATCCTGCAGATGGCTGGACTGCACAGGAGCTCCGCTGGCATAGTCGCCGGAGACAACTACGGCCCGGACTTCCTGTTCCACGTCGGGATAGGGACATCTCTCATCTACTCGGGCTGGCCGCCCACGCTGCTCTACGCCTACAACGCGACAAATGTCTTCCCGTTCATCACGGACTTCTACTCCGCAATACTGATAACAAGCGGCGTCGGCCTTCAGTGGTCCACGTGGCTCATGAACTCGCTGCTGTGGTTCTCGCTGGCCACGCTCACCGTATACTTCATCTCCCTGTTCATCAAGAACAAGTCGCTGGCCGTTGCGGGCTTGCCGCTGTTCCTGTTCGTCAGCCTGGGATTCAACATGCTGATAGTCGGCGCATTCAACATAAACCTCTGGATATTCCCGCCAGGCACGCTTGCCAACCTCAAGAGCAACCTGCTTTCGCTGGTGACATACCCATTCTTCAACTTCTCAGACCCGATGGTCTCTAACTTCGCGATACAGCACGACTACCTGCTGGGCTTCCCGTTCGCTCTGACCGTGATGATCATGGTGTACCTTGTATTCTTCGAACACGGGCGTGGAAAGGGGAAGCCGAAGGCGCCGCCGTTCGCTGAGATGGCGTTCCTGGGCATGCTGGCTGGGCTCATGCCGTTGGTGCATCCGATATCTTTCATCTTCGTCTTCATCTTCGCCCTGACGGCTTTCCTCTACTCGTTCTGGGCCACCAGGGCGTGGAAGGGCGGGGCTGGACTGCAGGCGTTTGCCTATTCTTGGATCCCGTTCGTCATCGTGGCACTGATCTTCGCCCTTCCGGAAGTGGCTTACATACACAGCCAGCACCTGCAGAGCGGATTCTTCTCATGGGCGTACACCCAGTCATTCTGGTACATCTCGGGAGGCCTTGCGGCGATACCGTACGACGTCTGGCTGCACCTGGTCTTCTGGCTTGAGGCCATAGGCCTGCTGTTCGTCGTCGGCCTCGCGGGCCTGTACTTCTTCAGGAACAGGATAATTGTGTTCATCCCTTCGTTCATCGCTTTCCTGATGATAAACATAGTGCAGCTACAGCCCAGCTTCGGCGACTCGAACAAGCTAAACATATACTTCCTGCTCTTCCTGACGATAGCAGCGCTGCAGCTCTTCTACGAAATAGGTAAGAGGAACAAGCTGCTGATTTCAGTACCGGTGCTGCTGTTCTTCCTGATAACCTTCAGCGGCATACTCTCCGAGTACTTCGTCTTCAGCTACTACAATGTCATAGCCAACGTGCCCATAGCAGCGAGCGAGTGGATCGCGCACAACACCCCTGTGAACAGCGTCTTCCTGAGCAACTGCGTTGACAACACTTTCGGTTTCATCTCGACGCTCGGTGGAAGGAGGACCGTGCTGGAGTATTATTACTACATCCACGACGTAGGGATTTTCAACTACAATCCGGACGCGGTGTACAGCCAGGTGGCATCGTACTACGCAGACCCGACGTGCAGCATGATCAAGGAGTACAACGTCAGCTACGTCGCTATAGAGAACCTGAGCTATTTCGCGCCGAGCTGGTGCTTCAACGTGAACTACAACGCGTTCACGAACCCTAACTTCACTGTGGTTAACGCCTTTGTGAACAGCAGCGCCGGAGACAGCGTATACATATTGAAGCCGACGTCGTGCGGTTGACGAGCTTCGATCAAGGAGGATTGTCGCCGTACGCGTATGCCAGGCTCTGGCCGTTGCCGCCGTTCCCTGCCTGGTTGCCGTTGCAACCGAGGCCTCCATCGCCGCCGCCGACCTCGACCGTACCGGCCGTGAGGCCTCCGTTTCCGTACGCTATGAGCACGACCCCTCCGCCGCCCCCGCCTCCGCCTGTGCCGTTGGAGCAGGTGCCGCCTTCGCCGCCGGTCTCATTGTACTGCCCAGCCTGCCCGTTTGCCTCGATGGTGCCCTCGACAACGGAGTAGGCCTCGATGTATGCCCCGTATGCGCCGGAGCCGCCGTCAGGACCGTTGCCCGATCCGGATGATGCGTCTCCCCCTCCACCACCGCCGGAAAGGTAGTTCTGTATGCCTGACCCAAGCCAGGAGTCTATGAGCGAGGTGCTGAGAGTAGGCGAGCTTGGAGTAGAGCCGGAGCTCCCAGTCGAGCCGCAGAAAGCGCCGCCTCCGCCGCCTCCTCCCGCTATTGTGCTTCCTCCGTTCCCTCCCACGCCGTAGCTTCCGTGGGCACACACTCCTGCGCCCCCTCCTCCGGATCCTGCGTAGGAGGTGGAGATGCTGCCGCCACCGTAGCCCGAGTCCCCGTAGCCGTTGAACCCTCCTGCGCCTGGGTTGCCGATGTAACTGGCGTTCAGGGTGCCGTCGTTGATGAAGTTGCCCGTAGTCTGGATTATGAACCCGTTGGTGGTCAGCGTCACTCCGGACTCGATTATCACGTCGCACGCTGTCACGATGTTAGCAGAGAGCGTAGTGTCGGATGAGAATACTATGGTCGAGCAAGGAAGCGCGTTGAATACAGCAGTCTCCGAGACGTCATTGTTGAGCGTTATTATCACGTTCGCCTGCGTGCCGGTGTAGGAGCCCGAACCTGTTCCGATCCAGCCGTTGAACGTATAAGCAGAGCTGTTAGTCTCGTTAATGTCGACCATCGTTCCTGTAGGATAGTATCCTGTCCCTGGCACGACTGTGCCGCCGCCGACCGGGCTGACCGACATCGTTAGGAGCGGCTCTGTAGCGAACTCGGCAGTCTCGACCACGTTGGCATTCATGGTCACCGTGGCAGGATTGTCTGGACCGGTGTAGCTTCCGCTTCCGGTGCCGACCCAGCCGGTGAAATCGTAGCCCTCGTTCGCTGTCGCAGATATCGTGATCATAGAGCCCTGCAGCTCGTAAGTGGAGCTAGGGGATACGCTTCCGCCGTCTGCGGGCGATGCGGAAGTGGTGATCTCCTCTGGGGTGACCGACTCCGGAGGGCTGTTGTCGTAGTCGAAAGTGAGCACCTGCCCTGCTCCGCCAAAGCCCTCTTCCTCGTAGTAAGTTGGGCCGGTGTGATAGACCGTCTGGCCACCCTGTCCGCTTGCAACATCAACATCGCCAGTCTGCAGGCCGCCATCTCCGTACGCGAGCACCACGACCCCTCCGCCGCCTCCTCCTCCGCCAACTCCTTCGCAGCTGTCCTGCCATCCTTGTCCTTGGCTGCCTGCTGCGAGTATCGTGCCGGATATTATCTCCTGTCCCTGCATGTAGAGCCCGTTTGCACCCGCGCCGCCGCTGCACGGGTCGCCGGAAGAGCCTCCGCCGCCTCCGCTAGCTCCTGAAAGGTAGTTCTGTACGTCGCCCGAGACCCACGACTCGATGAGGCTTGATGTCACGGTGGGCGTGGCTGGAGTCAGTCCGCTTGCGCCGTCGGTGTACTGGTTAGGAGGCTCGACCGCAGTGGCGCCTCCCGAGATCTGTGTTGAGCCGCCTGTGCCACCCGGATTGTATATCGCGCCTCCGCAGCACCAGTAGGTGCCGCCTGCGCCG
>JASHUB010000004.1 GCA_030040265.1 Microcaldota archaeon | reverse complement strand
GCAAAGTCCCTCATGCCCATGCTGTAGAGCCAGCCGGTGGGGTTCCATATCCACGCGGCCGGGAGTGTCCATATGATGAGGAAGTATATAATGGCATAGACGGTGAAGGCGCTGAGCTTCATCTTCTTGAGCACGACAAGGCTGACCAGCGCGAGGGTCACCGCAGCGAAAGCCGTCTCGAACAGGAAGTACGTGCCTACCGACAGGCCCGTATCAAAGTACTGCGGGCCCATCGACCACCATATGCCCGTGAGCAGGCCAGGCGTGCTGCCGTTGAAGCCTCCGAGGAACACGCCGTTGAAGAGCGGGTTGCCTATTATGCCGTCTATGGTCGGCGCGAAGGCGACGTTGAAGCCGATGAAAGCCATCACAACGATCGCTATCCCTGTTATGAGCATTGTCTTGAAGAGGCTCCGCCCAAAGCCCTCTCCCAGCTCGCCGACCTCTAGGAAGCCTACGGCTATGGTCATTACGAATACGAGCAGCGCAGCTACGATAACCCACAGGTTGTTTATCAGGATCGTCGTCTCGGCCAGCACCATGCAATCGTTTCCAATCCTCCCGCTGAAAAGATGGGATAGCAAGAATAAAGACCTGCCGGTCTACTGCTTGCAGAGATCACGCAGCGGCGATCTTATCACGAACCGTCCTGTAGTTTAACGTAATCGTTGCCCGAACACGTTCCGCTACCGGTGCCTGCAGTTACTGTCAGGGTGTAGACCTGCGCAGGTACCGATATCGATGCGTTGCATACGCTGGCACAAGAAGTGGCAAAACCGTTGAAGTACACTTTCCCATCCGCGCCGGTCACGCTGTAAGACGCGCCGTTCTGTATCCCTAGCCCGCAACTGATCTGCATGTCGCCCCCGCTCCAGTTGCAGGTGCCGCTCGCTGTGTGGCTGTTTTTGGCAGACAGCGTGAAGTTCTCGCACGTTCCGGTGCCCGTCTGCTGCCCTGTGGTCGTGTATGCTGTCGTCAGCCCGGAAGCGCTTGGGAGAGTGGTGGTTGTTGACGAGTATGGTATGGCTCCCTGCACAACGCTGGTAGTAACGAACGTGATTGTGAGCGATGTCGTGCTGCTGTGGCTGCCAATCGCCGCTGCTGCGATTATTATCACGAAGACCAAGAGGGGCAATAGCCGCAGTATCATTGCGGTCCTCTTCCTAGCCGCCTTTGCCCTGACCTGGCTCATGGTCGCCTCGGGGCCCAGCTGGTCGCCGGACTGCGCCCTTCCGCCAGTGAGCCTCGCACGCGCTGCGGCATACGACTGCTGCGCCGGCGTCTGCTGCTTCTTGAAGTAGCTCTCATTGTGCGTCGAATACAACTTGCCTTTTGCGTTTGAGTGTGCCACGTTTACGCCTGCGGATTATAATATGCGATCTTGGATGCCAGAAGCTCGAAAGTCTCCTTCTTGCCGACCATGTAGACTGCGGTTATGAAAGCCAGAAGGATGGAACAACCGACGAAGAAGACCGAGCGCATGTCGACTATTGGTGGTCGCGCAGCAAGGTAGACTCCCGCTACAACCAGCACCAGGATCAATGCATTGAACACCAGTTTGAAGATTATAATGCCTGCCATTGAGTTGTCCAATAGGTGCCAGCTCACATCGAAAGAATTCAGCCACTGTTTTTTCGCCACCCGCATCCTTGCAGTGGTTGCCAACGAATATCTTATCGAAAGATAAAACATAATTGCAGAGAACGCGGTGCCGGCCAGTATGATGATCCAGCTATGCAAGCTGTTGGCATAGAAGTTCAGGCTCTCGAAGTAGAGTACAAGGACGATCAGGAAGAGTGGGACAGAGCAAAGCACGTTTACCAGAATCGATTTGAGCATCGAATAAGTCGTCGCCCCTCTGTTCAGATAAAGGTCAGAGAAATAGCTGAAGACTATCGCCAGGAGTACCCAACCTACAAGAATAAATATACTGTTAAGAGCCTCGAAGAACAGCAGCAGATAGCAAACGATGAAAAGGATGAACGGCACTATCAATTCCCTGGTGAATGCGGAGCGCAACGTCTGCGCCAGCGTCACCTTTGGGGTGGATGAGAAGATCGTGTCGTAATCCGAAAGCTGCCTGCTGAGCTCTGCGTTCTTATGCGAAAGGACCCTCTTCCGGTCCCTGGCTGATACCGGCATCTGGTATCGCCATCAATCCGTGTCTACCGGAAGAACCACTGTCGGTTTCGCGCCGCTTCCTCCCTTCCCGGAGCGCCTGACCGCGGTTCCGATGGCGGTGACCTCTATCATGCCCCCGCCTCCCATGTAATCGAGCTTGAGCTTCACCTCGATTATGCCGTCCGCGCCAAGGTCCTGGGCCTCCTTCTTCATCCTTGTCAAAGCAAGTTCCCTGGCGTCGTACAGCAGTTCCGTGAACTGCGGCACTTCTCCCTTAGTCATCGCCTTCAGGCCTCCGCCTACAGAGCCGCCGAGCCCGATGCTGAACACAGAGTTCCCGATCACCAAGCCGAGAGGCTGGTATCCCATGCTGTCAAGCAGCCAGAAATCGCTAGTCGAAAGATCGCTAGTGAACACGCCGCTAGGCTGTTGAGGTATTTGTGGCATAAATTCATCCAAATTATATACGGTTTAAAAGTATAAAAACCTACTCCGTCCGAGATATTCTCGTGAACGTCATAGACTGGCTCACGCTGCGCCTCTTGGGGTGGACCATCGTCGAGGAGAAGGGAGATTTCTGCGTTGTCAAGAGGGGCACCAGGATGGAACTGCGCTCACAGGCGCTCACGGTCTACTCGGCAGACGATGCAAGATCGCTTTACACTGGAAGCTACTGGGACTATCTCTTGCCCCCTGCCGCGATGTACCCGAACCCGAGAGTCCTGATGGTAGGGTTGGGAGGCGGAACCGTAGCCAAACAGCTGTCTACCATATTCCAGGGCGTGAGCATAGATGTTGTGGAGTCAAACCCTGATGTCGCCGACCTCTACAGGAAACACTTCCTCAAAAACAATCCCGTAAATCTGGTCATAGCCGATGGCGCGGCGTACATCGCTTCATGCAAGAAGAGCTACGACGTGATAATACTCGACGCCTTCGTGGGTCTCAGGATCCCGCGCCAGTTCCTGAAAGACTCATTCGTCGGTGGGGCGGCGCTGCTGCTCGCCAAGGACGGAACGATGGTGATAAACTTCATAGGTCCTGGATCGGAGATGCGTTCCTATCTTAGGCTTTTGAAAACGCGTTTCAATGTCTACAGGATAAACCCTCCCCTACTCAACAATTCCATACTTGTCTGTGCGAAGCAGCTGACCCGGGACGACATCGCATCAAGGATGTCAAAGCGCATGGGCGGTGACGTGAGGCAGCAGGCCCTGGCGAGGGCATATGCTCGCATGAAAGAGGTCTAACATTCGTCCTTTGTCGCCGGCAGGTGAGGGTTTATAGAGATGCCCAGCGTAGCTTAGTCGAAGGGATGAGCCAATCGACGATAAATCTGTGCTGAAGAAGCTCGAGGTAGGCAAGGTCAAGCTCCACGAGCTCGAACAGCTCACGAACGATGCGGGCGAGGCCGCGAGGCTGAGGCGCGCCTACCTGGAGATGCGGTTCAAGTCCAGGCTGCAGCACGTCGGTTCCAGCACCATGGACATGTCAGATGCGCTTGGAAGGAACATCGAGAATCCTATAGGCGC
>JASHUB010000041.1 GCA_030040265.1 Microcaldota archaeon | reverse complement strand
CTGGAAGATGCGCTCAAGAGGGAAGCTATGGAGGAGCTAGGCGCCGAGATAGACATAGGGGCGCTTTATTATGCAGCAACGTACCTCTTCGCAGAGAAAAACGAGCAGTGGGTAGAGATAGACTACCTTGCAAGGCTGAAGAATCCCAAGAAAGGGATAACACTGAGCAAAGAGCACACCGAGTTCAGGTGGGTCACGGAACAGGAGTTTGAACAATACTTCGACGATAAAGATTCATTTCTTCCAGCGTTGAGGAAGGGTTTCGAGGCCCTCAGGAAGATGAGGTAACAGAGAGCCTTTTAATATTTAAGCTCTTGATAGTTTAGATTATCATCGGTGCTAGCTTGCTCAGGACTCACTACGTAAACGAGATCAACCCGGAGATGGATGGGAAGGAGGTCGTGGTCTGCGGGTGGGTCCACGAAGTCCGTAACATAGGCAAGATAGTATTCCTGCTCGTGAGGGACCACACGGGCATAGTCCAGGTCGTCGCGAAGCAGGGCGTGACCGACGAATCCATAATAAAGGCCATGAACCTGCAGAAGGAGAGTGTCGTCAAGGTAAGGGGAACGGTCAAGAAGAATTCCGAAGCGAAAAAGGGGTATGAACTGTCCCCAATAGAGGTCATCGACCTCAATCCGCTCAAGGCCATAATCCCGTTCGAGGTCACCGGAAAGGTTCCGGCCGAGCTCGATGTGAGGCTGGACAACAGATACATAGACCTGAGACGGCTGGAGACAACTTCCGTCTTCAATATCCAGTCGACCGTACTGAGGACATTCAGGAGGATAGTCGAGAAGGAAGGCTTCCAGGAGATAAGGACGCCGACCCTTGTGGAGGAGGCGACCGAGGGCGGGGCAGACCTGTTCGAGGTGCAGTACTTCGAGAAGAAGGCCTATCTTGCGCAGTCCCCGCAGCTATACAAGCAGCTTGCAGTTATAGGCGGGATGGACAAGGTCTTCATGGTCATGCCGATCTTCAGGGCAGAGAAGCACAACACGGTCTACCACATCAACGAGATAACCCAGATGGACATCGAGATGGGTTTTGCTGATCACCGGGACGTGATCAAGGTCCTGAAAAAGGTCGCTACAGGAATCGTCAAAGAAGTGATAAAAAGCAACGCAGCAGATTTGGCAGAGCTCGGTGTCGAGCTGAAGCCATCCACGGTCAAGGAGATAACATACAAAGAGGCCGTCAAGAAGCTAAATGAAAACGGGCACTCGTTCCAGCTGGGCCAAGACATGACAAGGGAGGCCGAGGAGACGCTGTGCAAGCTCTACGGAGACCTGGTACTCGTCACCGGCTATCCGACAGCAGTGAGGGCGTTCTACAGCATGCCCAACGAGAAGCATCCTGAGTACTCGAACAGCTTTGACCTCCTGTTCAAGGGAATGGAGCTTGTAAGCGGAGCCCAGCGTATCCACATACCTGCGCTGCTCGAAGAGGCGATCAAGAAGAGGGGGATGTCACCGGAGTCGTTCGAGTTCTACATAAAGGCAATGGGGCAGGGCGCTCCGCCACACGCGGGATGGTCGTTTGGCCTGGAGAGGTTCACGATGAAGCTGACCGACAGGAAGAACGTCAGGGAAGCGTCGCTGTTTCCTCGAGACAGGAACAGGCTCACGCCGTGATCCCATGCCCGAGTTTAAGCTTCTCGACCATGCAAACGCCGAGCGTGCGCTCGCGCTGCTGAAGAAAGAGTACCCAGACGCGAAGGAGATCCTGAACTTCTCGAATCCGCTCGAGATGATGGTTGCGATAATTCTCGCTGCGCGGTCAAAGGACGAGGTCGTGAACAAATGCACAGCGGAGATATTCAAGCACTATAAGACGGCCAAGGACTACGCTAACGCGAAGCCTCCGGAGATACTGAAGCACGTCCACGGAATACTGTTCGCGGGCAACAAGGTCAGCAGCATAATCAAGGCGTGCCAGATAATAGAGGAGCGCTACAAAGGCAAGGTCCCGAACAACATGGAGGATCTCGTAGAGCTGCCGGGAATAGGTAGGAAGTCGGCCAACACAATACTGATCAACGCATTCGGCATCGCCGAGGGCATACCTGTCGACACGCATGTGAACAGGGTATCGCTGAGGCTCGGCCTGAGCAAGAACGCGAAGCCGGATGACATGGAGCAGGACCTGATGAAGCTGGTCGACAGGAAGGACTGGGGTAGGATAGCCTACGTGATAAAGTTCCATGGCCGTGCAGTGTGCCAGGCACCTGTGCCTTCCTGCAGCAAGTGCGTGCTCAACAATATATGCCCGAGAAACGGGGTTGCATCAAGCAAGTGACTAGATGGAAGTAATAGCAGATCTCCACATCCATTCCAGGTTCGCGATGGCGTGCAGCCAGAACATAACCGTCGAGAGCCTTGATCTGACCGCGAAGGAGAAGGGGATAAAGATAGTCGGGACCGGCGATTTCACGCACCCGCTGTGGATCGATGAGCTCCAGCTAAAGCTCGAGGAGGCAGAGCCGGGACTCTACAAGGCAAAAGGATCTAAGACGGGAACAAGGTTCGTGCTCAGTGCAGAAGTCTCAAACATATTTGATTCTGGGGGCAGGAACAGGAAGGTGCACAACTGCATGCTTGTGCCTAGCCTCGATGATGCAAAAGCCATCAACGACGCAATAAAGAAGAAGGGCGCGCTGGAGTCTGACGGAAGGCCGGCATTGAACCTGTCGTGCAGCGCACTGGTCGAGAAGGCATACAGCGTGACAAAAGATGCAATCGTGTTTCCGGCACACTGTCTTCTACCAAATGAAATGATACTTGCAAATCCTACTATCAAGGCGATCAAAGACATTAAAGAAGGGGATAAGGTCTTTACACACAGGGGCCGGGTGCAGACAGTTAAGAAAATGTTAAAAAGAGTTTATTCTGGTAAAGTAATAAAGGTTACTCCTTGGTACTTCGGAACCGGAGTCAAAACCACGCCGGAACACCCGTATTTAGGCATAAAGACAGTTAAGAACTGTAGTTGGAGTAGTGGGTCCTGTAGGCCCACAAAAGCGCACATCAGAAATTGTGTACGCCAGCATTACAAGAATTACAAGCCATCCTGGATTTTGGCTAATAATTTAGAAATTGGAGACGTGCTCCTATACCCAAGGTTCACTAATAATATTGATATCAAACGGATTAAAACTGGTGAACGTGCCAGAGGCGAAATAAGACTTCCTAAAGAGGTCAAGATAGACGGGAACTTTTGTAAGATAGCTGGTTATTACCTAGCCGAGGGATACACGAATGGTAGAGATGCTATAGGATTCTCGTTCAACAAAGAGAAAGAACTAGGCTACGTTAATGAAGTAAAGTTGTTGGTTTCTAACCTATTCGGGATTCAGGGTAAGCAAGGGAAAACCGCTGGCGATGTCATGTTCTACTCCAAAGCATTGGTAAGGCTCTTTGAGAACCTATTCTACGAAGGGCGGGTAAAGAAGGCAGAAAGCAAAGCAGTGCCACAATGGATGCTCTTTATACCTAAACGAAAGCAGGCGATGCTATTCAAAGCGTGGTGGGTAGGAGACCGGGGATACACGGTCTCGAGACTCTTGCATAATCAAATGAAGATTATCTGCCTTAGATTAGGGATAGTTCCATCAACGCGTATAGACCATATAAGCGATTACGAGAGGAGAGGCAAGCACTTTATAGGGACTCGTCGAGTAAAAGCAAATCATGATTTATATATTTTTGACCATCTAGCAGTACTTGAGGACAAGTACGGCATCCTAAATGACGATCAATTCAGAATGTTTATTAGGAAAACAGACAAGAGACATGGTTGGATGGATAAGGATTTTGCTTATCTGCCCATACGCAGGATTGACAGGCACAAATACAAAGGTCAGGTCTTCAATCTAGAAGTCGAAACCGACAACTCTTATCTGACAGAATCTGCATCTGTTCATAATTGTTGGACACCTTGGTTCGGCGTGCTCGGCTCCTCCTCTGGTTTCGACTCTTTCGAACAGGCGTACGAAGACCAGGTGAAGCACGTGTACGCGCTTGAGATGGGTCTCTCGTCCGACGCTTCGATGAACTGGAGGCTGTCGCAGCTCGACAAGTACACGCTCCTCTCAAACAGCGATGCGCACTCTCTGCCAAAGATGGGCAGGGAAGCGAACGTCTTCGAGATCGGCGAGAAGGACCTCTCCTACAAGGCGCTCTTCGATGCCATAAAGGGCAAGCGACTCAAGATGAACGTCGGCTTCTACCCCGAAGAAGGCAAATACCACTATGACGGGCACAGGAACTGCAACGTCTCGCTAAGCCCGAGCGAGGCGAAGAAGTACAACGGCAGGTGCCCGGTCTGCGGCAAGCCTTTGACCATCGGGGTAATGAACCGTGTCAACCAGTTGGCGGATCGAGAGGAAGGATATGTGCCCAAGGATGCGGTTCCTTACGTTCACGCCGTTCCGCTGCTCGAGATACTTGCGCACATAATGAAGAAGACGACCACGTCTCCGGTGGTGAAGCGGATGTATGATGAGCTCGTGGCGGCGTTCGGGACTGAGTTCAACCTTTTGCTGAAGGCAGACCCGGCGCAGATACGGAAGATGAATCCGGAACTTGCAGTCGCGATAGAGAACGTCAGGGCGGAGCGGGTCAGTCTCATACCGGGTTATGACGGCGTTTTCGGCATAGTTGACATAATGAACACTTCCATACCGGAAAAAGGGAAGGGGAAGCAGGCAAGCATGTCCGATTTTACCGAACCAGGATAGAGCTTATATAAACCTTGTTCTCGTAGGATATAATGATTCAAATGAGGGGGCTATTAGGAATACTCGCCGTAATCCTGTTGCTGTCTCCGGCATACGCCGCTCATTACTCTGCATCGATATTCGCTCCGGCAGTCGTAACGGTCGACAATGGGACGCTAACCCAGATAAGCGTCAACATAACCAGCGGCAACGGCCAGGTCCGCGTGGAGGGACCGAAGAGCGTGGGCAGCAGCACATTGGAGTCTGCGCAGACGGCCGCTGCGTACGCATTCTCATATCTGGGCATGAACCAGGCGCAGTACAATGTTATCTACTTCATAAACGCCACATCTACGAGCGTATCTGGGCCGAGCGCCGGCTTGGCTTTCACATTGCTAGCCGTCTCCGCGCTCAGCGGCAGGACGCTCGACCCCAGCATGACGGTGACCGGGACGATAAACTCCACCGGAGGGGTGGGCCTGATAGGCGGCGTGTATGATAAAGGCTCCGCAGCGCACGACCGAGGGCTGCGTTTCATGCTCGTGCCTGCCGCACAGAATGGAAGCTTCGAGCAGCTCCTGTACTACATAACGCAGCAGAACAACAACATCACGCTTTCACAGGTAAGCAACCTGTCCGACGCGCTTCCATATGCTTTCGGCCAGACCGCACCGGTGCCGCAGACGTTCTCGTACGCGGCAGACTACTACCTAGCTTCGCTTCCTGCTTCGAACGTGTCCTGCACGATATGCAACACCACGCTGCCTTATTTCATCGGAGTGACTTCATCCACGGCGAACTTCACGCTCCAGGAGGTGCAGGCGATACCTCCGCAGTACTCCGCGGCAAAGGAATCCCTGCTTGCACAACTGGACAATGATACTGCAGTGGCAGGCAAAGGGTACTTTTATGCCTCTGCCGAC
This sequence comes from Microcaldota archaeon, assembly GCA_030040265.1. Taxonomy (GTDB): domain Archaea; phylum Micrarchaeota; class Micrarchaeia; order Micrarchaeales; family CABMGC01; genus JAKAWC01. The sequence continues at coordinate 8,720 of JASHUB010000041.1, read as the reverse complement.
CTGGCTTTCCACGAGTCGTCTGTCGCATTCGCTCTGCTCAATTCGCAGGTCATAAACTACACCGGGGTAGACGCCGCGGTAACCGGCATACAAAGCACGTGCACGGGGCTCACTCCCCCACCGTTAACCGATCAGAACTACGAGTTCGTCTTCGGAGGTGAGATGAGGCAGCAACTAGGAATGGTGAACGCAAACATCTCGCTGCAGCTTCTCAACACCGCAGAGACCGAGGACGACCAGATAGAGGCGCTCTACACGCTGGCCCCATCATACTCTTGGTGCGAAGCTGCGTCAAGGATGTACGCCGCAGCCGCCCAGATAGGAGGAACGCCGGTTGGCTACGCATCCGGCACTCCGGATGAAGTCGAAGACATGCTGGCGACCATCCCATACGTTAATCAGAGCATCTATTCAGAGGCTGCGAAGGCTGCATACCAGAACGGAGAATACGGGGCAGCGCTATACGCACTGGACTACTACAACACGAGCAGCAACCTGCCGATCATAACGAACCCGGCAGAGCTGCGTGCAAAGACCCTTGCGGACATAGCGAACGCTACCTACGGAGTATGGCCGTCGCAGACAGCAGGGCAGGCGCAGTTCTACCTCTACGAGGCGGGCTTCGAAAACCAGACCGCAGCCAACGCCACGCTGCAAGGGGCGTACTTCTCTGCCGCGCTCGCAGACAGCCTTGCTAGGACGAACGAACAGTTCACTTCAACGTACACTTACAACACCACCCCGATAACGCCTCCGCCAGGAGTCCAGACACAGATAAACTCGCTCAGCAGCTCGATCCAGCAGCTCTACCAGCTGCTGCTTCTCCTGCTAATCGTGGTGATAGTCATCGTGATAATCCAGCTGGTGCACTTGACCCATTCGATCCAGGCACACAAGGAGCTGAAGGGCCAGCCTCCAAAGAAACAGAGGCGCAGGAACGCTAGAGGAGCATGAGCGGTGACAGAAGAAGGGCTATTATCGCTATGGCCATCGCGCCCAGCGAGATGTTGCGCGTCTTGTCGTAATCCGACTGCTTTTTGCTCGAAAGGAAGACATAGCTTACGTACAGCAGCATAGCATCCGCTACTGCAAAGAGGATCCCGAATACGGGATTGTACTTGAACGGACTGGTCGTAAGGAAAAGATAAACGCTCAGCAGTATAGAGAGCGCGTATAGGACGGCAGCGAACCATGCCGACGCGCGTATCCCGATGACCTTCGGAAGCGTTCTCGCATTCCTTACCTTGATGTCGCCCTCATAGTCCCTCATCGTGCCGTGCACCTCCCTCGCCACGCCGCTCAGGAAGACAAGGATCGTGACTATCACTATGCTCGGCGCCAGCGAAGACGTCACTACGTATGAGCCGAAGACGAAGGCGATCGCCATCGCAAGCGCCACGTACGCGTTGCCTACGAGCGGGACTTCCTTCAGCTTATAGCAATAGAGCAGGTCCAGGAGCGCGAACACCAGCGCTATCGCAAAGCATATGGGGTTTATGAAGATGCTAGCAAGCACGCCTATTACGAACGTGATCGCGGTCACGTAGAGGGCGTCCCTGGGCTTCAGGTCTCCGGTGACCAACGGTCGCATCTTCTTGTTCTTCCTATCCACCTCGATGTCGAAATAATCGTTTATGGCGAAGGACATCATGTTTATGAAGATAGGTGAGATGATGCTGAGCAGAAGTATGGGCAGAGATGGCAGCCCCCTCGCTATGAGCTCGGCCGCGACAACGGCCACTGCGGACATGAGGCTGTGCTCTATCCTGGTGAGCCTGAGCACGGCTGTTAGCTTATTCATAAAGAGACTTTAGAAACGAAGGTCTAAATAAGGCGGTCAATGGCTCGACGGGGCCGGAGGGTTGCTTGCCTTAGGGGGCTCTGCCGGAGGTGAGGTCAGCCTATCGAGCTCTTCAATCAAATGTTCAAACGATGGCGAGGCCCCAGAAGCTTTCCCAACAGCTTCTTTGCTTACCCACCTGCCTTTGGCAGGTCCGTCGGGTCCGTCTTGCGATACAACCAAAACTTCTTTTGAAGGATCTTTCGTCTCCGCTTCTTTAAACAAACGTTCTTTTTCTTCTCTGGTGAGGTCACCAAGAACACTCACGGCATAATCAAAGTTCTCCGTAGGCACATACACTTTAAAGCCACGCTCATAGAAGCCAGTAGCATTGAGGCTCACATCCTGCACAACGCCACTGTTATGTTCTTCTTCCAACCAATCTTCTGCATGACCACTAGAGTTCTCTTCCGGTATTTGTGGTTCATTCACCCCTATACTTGTGCCAAGCGGTTCTCCTGCAGGTGCAGTGTCACTTTTGCTAGGCTGGGTGTCTGGTTTCCCAGCGGGTGCCTCCACTTTGATAGCTCCAGCGGCTGACCTGCGGTAGAAGTCGCCATCCTGCGTCTTGACAACCTCGATTTCCAAAATGCTCTCGCTATCCAGCTTGCCTTCCGTATTGAAGCCTATCACCAGTATGCGCCCCTTGGGCAACGCTTCCGCCTTTTCAGCAAAGGCGCCAGACTGCCAAAAGTGCATGGTCTTTGTTATTTTTGTTGCAGCCTTTTTGTCTCCTTCAAAGTAAACGTTGTTGTATTTTCTCAGTTTGCTTCCAAGGACGCTTGCGGGGGTCAGCTGCGCGCCTTGCAGGCCAGAGCCGTGCGAATCACTCTCGATGTCGCCATCGGGAACTTCCGTTTCCAGGTTAGAAGAGCCTTGCTGGTCGGACGCGGGGTCGTTCCTGTCCTGAGCCGAGCCCGATGGCAACACCTGGTCAGGAGGCATCAAGATCATCTCTGTGGTACCGGGCTTCTCAATAACGCGCGCGAGAGGTAAAGCACCAACTAAAATCCCCCCTGACGGTGCCGGTTTTATTACTATTGCGGTATGTGGGGCTTCCCTTGCACGATCTGCATACTTCCGCTGAAGTGTGATGTCCATGCCCATAGCTGCCTTTCGAACAGCAGCATCATCCCCTGCAAAGTAAACGTTGACCGAGCCGCTTAATATCTTTGTGCCTAGGAGTGTTTCAAGTTGTGCAGCAGGAACAAGTCTCGTCTCAAGGGCATCGCCGCTTCCAGAGCCTACGCCGTTCGCCGGCACGGCAGGTCGCAGCGGGAGCTCTCCCTTCGCCGGCGGCTGTAGTGGTCCTAGTGTGGGTGGTATTATGAGAGGCGTCTTCGGAGTCCCGGTCCCAGAGCCTGGCAGATTGGCTTGGGGGCTTCTAGGAGGCTCGCTTGCCGGAACCTGTTCTTTTGGCAACGTAATCGCATAAATTCTCGACAGCCTGGCCTTGATCACGGGTCTTTCCGAAGCTGGTATGCCCTCCGCTACCAATGCGTGGTCGATGCCGAGATCGATGCTTCTGTTTGCAGCATCCAGTGTGGATATATCCAGGTTGCTTTCGTCAGGGCTCTTAACCTTCTCGGCATCTTTGCCCGTCAGGGTTACCATCACACGGTTGAACTTCGTGTCAATCTCTTCGACGCGCTGCTCCAGATCCGGAGAGTCGACCACCTTGTGCAGCGCGTGCAGAGTGAACCATCTCGCATTAAGGTACTTGATGTCAGAATTCAATATGCGGTTGGATCTTATCTCTGCGAACAGCAGGGCTGCGCTCTTCGGTGCGCCTTTGCTATAATACATCCGGTCGACGCCGTCAAGGATCCTCCCTGCCTCGGCTAAGAGTATCGCGCTCAGCGCGGTCTTGACCTGCTGCGCTTCTCTTGATTTGGGTGGATTTCCGTACATGACGTTTCCTTTCTGGCACCGTTGCCACCAGTTTGTTAGCTGGTGGTTACTCGCTTTCCGCGATCAGCTCCTCGGCGTCTACCCTCCTGACGTTCCCGAATATCGAAACGCCGTCTGGGTCGCCCGCCCTCCTCTCGTGGTTCAGTCCAGCCATGCTGTCCTCTAGCTGCGGCATGAGTGTTATTGCGAACAGAGGGCTCAGGCTGTTCCTTATCGACGTTCCGTTAGGCTGTACCGGAGGTCTCTTCATGACCCTGGCCAGCGGCCCAAGGACTATCGATGCCTTGTCGCGGAGAACGCCGCCCAGTTGCTTTACAATCTCCGGGTGCTGGTCCAGCGACAGCTGCTTGTCGTAAGCCTCTTTAGCATGTGTCCTCAGATCTGCCTCATCTGTCCCGTCAACAAATCCGCACGCCCTGGCGAGAACGACCATGAACTCCTTCTTCTTCCTCTCGTCGATCAGCTTCTCGATCTGCCTATAGTGCAGTGCGACAGGCGTCGGTGCAGGCATGTCCCTTAGTTCCTGCGCGGCAACTTTGCGCTTCTCCTCAATCGTCTTTATCGCACCGGCCAATTGCCTATAGTTGATGTCCTCAGCCGCAGTCCTTGTGCCCTTCTTGATATGCGACAACCTATTGCGTTCTACAGTTGCAGCTTGTAGGTGCTCGGAGCTGGGGGTCAAGAGGCGTGCAACGCCGCCCATAACTACGGCTACGTTAGCCGTCTGGGTTCCATTGTTCGTTAGTATCTCAATGGGATTCAATCCGCCCGGTGTCTGCTGCAGATGAGTATCAACGTCCGCTTCGAGCTTCTCCCCGAGCTTGGTCACCGCCGCCTCGATAAGCGCGGTCCCCAAGTCCTTGTTCTTTTTGCGAAGTGCGTTCTGCGACGTTATAAGTTCATCAACTCTTGGTCTGTTCGCAGGGACGGCATCAATGTTAGCGGCTCCAGCGACGCCCGGAATGTCGCGCAGCGGAGCGACTTCCATTACTCCTGCCGCAGAGCGTCTTCCAGAGACTGCCTCGACGACTCTCTTCAATGCCTCTTCGCGTTCGTTTCTCAGACGTGCAAGGTTCGGATCTCCCGCAAGCTCCAGAGCGAGATTCTGGAGCATCACCTTGTCCTCGTCCGTTATCGTCTGGTCGGTGCTGATCTTTATCGGGCCGGTCCTTTCAGGAGGCTCGACAGGGGGCAGAGGCGCTCCAGGCAGCTTGCTTCTTATCGGGTCCAGCCACAAGATTATGTTGTCCTCCTTTGTCGGCTCATGGTCCAGGCTCTGGTCAAGATACTGGCAAAGGAATTTCACCCAAGACCTGACCTTTATGTCGAACTGCGTCTGGGTTATGGCTTCCCAGTCGACCGGCAGTCCAAGTATGTCTTCATTGAAATGTTTGACAGGCTTCTCGAAGACCTCCTCCTGCTTGTGCCGGACTGTGGCGTCAAGACGGTCGTTCCTCGAGTCCCTCAGCTCGTCTTTCACCGCTGGGTCGACTCTCGGGTCGTTTATAAGGTTTCTTCCGAGATGCCAGAGTATGATGTGCTTCAGGCTTATCTCATTGAGCTCCCTGTTTGCCCTCTCTTTTTGAGTGTCTGTGGCATACTTCGTGGCACTGTAGTCGTCCTTGCCAAGGCCCGTAGTCCCTGGCACTATCTGGAAGTGGCCCTCCGTCTTCGCGGCCAGGCCTTTCGTGAGGGCGACCACCTCCGTCGCAATATCCTGCTTCAAGTTAATGTTCGGTAGTGTTAGATGCGCTGCTCCTGCCATCGGTTCACCTGTTTATCACGATTATGTCCGGCTCTTTATATATAACAGCCTGGAATCTGCCCCCATTTTCTGAGAACAGGGCCGAAATATCAAGGCCATTTTCTGCAATGCCGTTCTCTGCCTCCAGGCTCCATGCAAATGGTATAGATAACGATGGGCAAGGGTTTATAATCTTATTTCTGCGGTTTGAACTGCACACTCTCTGGCACCTCCTTTGAAGTCAAATCTCTCCCGGCGCTTTATAAAGGTATCTATTGCATGCGTCTTTTGCCTCTGGACACGCACGGCCCAGCGACAAGGATTTATAGCCTAAGGTAGAAAGCAGTAGTATGGCACCTTTAGACTCGATGCCGAAGTACAACCTGTTCGGCCTTGACGAGCAGGACTACAAGAAGGCCAAGGTGGTTGTCCTTCCGATACCATACGACGCGACGCTTACTTACAAGACGGGCTCAAGGGCAGGGCCAAAGGCCATAATAGACGCATCAAGGCTCATGGAGCTATACAGCTACGAACTCGGTTCCGACATAAGCGATCTTGGGATATTCACGACAGATGAGATGTCTCCGGACTACAGCTCGCCGGAGAAGATGGTCAAGGGCGTGAGCAAGGAGGTCGGGATCATCCTCGACGACGGGAAGCTCCCTCTCCTGCTGGGCGGAGAGCACACGATAACCATAGGCGCGGTGCAGGCGTTCAAGGAGCGGAAGAAGGACATCAGCGTGATACAATTCGACGCCCACACCGACTCTAGGGACGAGCTGCATGGCAGCAAGTACATGCACGCCACGGTCATGTCCAGGGTTGCAGACATGTACGACAGCTTCGTCCACGTCGGGATAAGGAACATCGATGCCAACTACGCGAAGAGGATGCAGCGGGACAAGGTGATATTCATGGACGACCTGCGGGACAGGACGATGAAGCAGGTGGTCGACCAGATAAACGACTCCACAAAGGAGAATGTGTACATCACCATAGACCTCGATGTGCTAGACCCCAGCGAGATGCCCAGCGTGGGCACCCCGGAGCCAGACGGGCTGAGGTTTCACCAGCTGACAGGCATACTCAAGGGGATAGGCGAGAGAAAGAAGCTCGCCGGAATGGACATAACCGAGCTGAGCCCGATACCCGGCATGCACGCCCCCGACTTCCTCGCAGCCAAGCTCGCCTACCTGTCGCTCGGATACTTCATGTCAGGAAAGAACAAGTGAGAAAGTGAACCGGTTCATAATCTGCGGCATGGCTGTCATCTTGGCATTAGGGCTCGCGAACGCCGGCACCGTAACGCTGACCGGTACGTGCAACAAGACGTCGAACGTAAACGTTGTCAACTTCACGCTGTCGAACAGCGGCAATGACACCGCGGAATCCCTTCTTCTCAGCCCGATGTTCGTCTCCGCATCGCCTGCCAACAGGACATATGCACTAAGCGCTCTGGGGCCATCGCAGAGCCATCTCTTCACACTGCCGCTCAGCAATGTGACTGCGAATGGCGGTTATACCGACTATTTCATCCTTTCATATGAGCAGGGAACGTCTGCGTTCACCGCTGTATTCCTGTGCAGCCTCGATTTCGGCGCTGCGCCCGCGTCGCAGCTTTACGTCACAACCAACGTCACGCAGGGGACTGGGTCTGACCTAGTGAACGTGTCCGTATTCAACGGCGGCGCTTCTGCCATCGACTCAAATGTCACGCTCGTAATTCCGCCAGCCTTTTTGTATCTGTCGAGCGTCTCCTCTTCTGTACGGATAGGCCCGTACCAGACGGCGCATGTCGCTTTCAACCTGTCGCTGCCTTCGTCTGGTCAGGAGTTTTATCAGGGCGGCGCGGTTGCGAGCTACACCTCCAACGGGGAGCATTACTCTTCGCTAGAAATATTCACGCTTTCCGACCTTCCGCAGTCCGCGCAAACTATCGCGACCACCTCTGGTTCGTTCACAGTTCCAGCATATTCACTGCCATGGATCGCTGCTGGAGTAGTAATCGCAGTCATCGTCGGACTGATCCAGCGGACAAGGAGAAACCGGAAAAGGGCGCAGCAACAGGCTCAGGTGTAGTTCTCTATCTCGTAGAACGATACGTTCGATGGCGAGTAGCTAGATCCGGAGTAGCCGGTGTCCAGGGGCTTCAGGCTGTACTCACCAAGCAGGTTCTTGCACGTCGTATTGTAGTTGGGCGGCACCACGCACCAGTAGCCGTAGTCGAGCACGAAGCAGGAGTACCTGCTGGTGAAGTTCTGCATCAGCGTGCTGTTCCCGTTGATGTACCCTATCTCGGCCGCGCTCCTGTTGAACTCGGTGAACATGTCTGGGGTGAACGTGAATACCAGGCAGTTGTTCGGTATCGCGTTGTAGTTGTCGTATATAAAGTCAACCGCATTGTGGATGACCGACTGCTGCGGCATCTGCTGCGGCGTAAGCGTGATTTCTGGGATGAACCTTACGAACGGATAGACGATCAGCACCGCAAATATGATCGCGGCGATGAGGTACGTCCTGCGCGGATGCCTGTCTCTCAGCGGCTCCATCTGGCTGCCCTGCCCGCGAAACAGCGCCCCGAAGTTCCTCTTCGGGTCGGACGCCAGGAATGCGATCTCGATTATGGCCAGGGCGGCGAATATCGACAGTGATGGCAGCACCTGGAGCATGAACCTCACATCCACGCCGTACGTCGCCGAGCCGGCATAGAACGCCGTGTAGAACAGCCAGTATGCGAGGAACCACATGCCCGCGAGCAGAAGCACGCTGAACCTGTTCTTGTGCCTCTCATCGAATGCAAAAAGCACTATCCCGGCAACCGCAAGCACCGTGACGACCTCGGGGAAGATCGCGGGGTAGTAGCTGACTATGTTGAAAGTCCCTAGGAAGTAGTTCACGTTAGGCGACAGGTTGGCCTTGAAGTTGGCCAGCGAGAGTATGCTCTGCCCGGTCGCCTGTCCGTACGATGGCGCGAAGAACTGCAACGAGAGGTAGTATATCTGGGGGATGAGCAGCAGGACGAAGATGAGCAGAAGGACCAGCGCCTTTGTGTTCGAGTCTATGGCCTTCACTACGTCCTTCCACCTCTTTCCTAGGGTCTTCTTTATCCCGAGATCGCCGAACGTCAGCGCGGCGATCGCGAACAGCGGTATGAGCAGGATGCCCTCGTTCCTCGCGAACACCGCCATCAGCGTGGCGAACGAGAAGGCTGCCAGCGTCCTC
>JASHUB010000040.1 GCA_030040265.1 Microcaldota archaeon | reverse complement strand
TATGGTATCAGTTGAAGTGTCGATGGCGACCACGTTTCCGGTCCCGTACTCGCCCACGTAGAGCGTAGAGCCATCCGAAGACAGCGCAAGGCCCCACGGATCTGCCGATGCACCTAGAGGTATGGTGTCAGATATAGCGTTTGTCGCAGTGTCTATAACATAAATAGCATCGGCGTCGTAGCCAGAGACGTATGCCGTGCTGCCGTCAGGGGAGAATACCACCGAATCTGGGTACTCTGCGCCCAGGCTGATCGTGTCCGTAACAGTGTACGTGCTCGTGTTGAATACGGTGACGTTGCCGTAGTAGTCGAGCACATAGCCATACGCTCCATCCGGTGCGATGGCCATCCCGTAGTACGGATAGTGGAGCGTCGGGCTATAGATCCCGGCGACCAATGAGCCCGTCCTGGTGTTGTACACGGTCACGTTGCCCAAATAGCTGGAACCGACGCCGTTCCAGCCGTAGTAGTTCGCCACGTACAGGAACATCCCGTTCGGAGACACCGCTTCGGCGATAGGGTAATAGATACCCTCCCATGAGGTCGTGCTGATGCCTCCGACCACGTCCAGCGTGGTCGTGTTCACTATGGTGATGTTGCCGTAATCGTAGTCGTAGTATGTGTTCAGGCCGTACTCGTTGGCTATGTACCCCTTCCCGCCGGAGAACGCGATCGCCTCTGCGTAGTAGGTCTTGTCCGGAGTCTGCCCTATGACGCTGAGCTCGCCAGGCGTGACCGTGTTCTTGACCAGGACGTTGTTTACATAGAGGCTGGCGTTGAGGCCCATTACGTTGCTAGGGGTTATGCCGAACGTTCCTACGAACTTCTGCCCGGTGTAGACGCCGTTCGAAGGCAGGTCGAGCGTCAGGCCGGTGCTCATCTTCTGGCCCGTTACCGTGACCTCGATCGTGTTGGAAGTGGCCGTGTTGCTGGCTTCGTCTGTGACCTTGTAGCAATAGAAAGTGTTCGAAGTTGGCGAGACCTTCTGGGTCATGCTCGTGCCGAGCGCGGTGGTGTCTGAGCCGCACGATGCGCTTGAGCCGGAGTACCACTGGTAGGTGAACTGCTCCTCTGAGATGTTGTCTGGGTCGTGCTCGGCTATGTAAACGGTGTTGCTGTTGGCCAGCACTCCTCTGACAGAGCCAGACTGGTTGACGAATCCGCTTAGCGTGCCGAATATCGTTCCTGTCGATATGTTGACTATCGAGACGGTGTTGTTGCCCTCGTTGGTCACGAACAGCGTAGTGCCGTCGGGAGAGAGCGCGATGCCATCAGGGTCGTTGAAGCCGGTTACGTTGCCTATGATGTCGCCGGTGCTCGTGTTGAACTCGACGACGTTGCCGCTGTCGTAGCCCGCCATGAACAGCGTGTTCCCGTTCTTCGATAGCGTGATGCCCTGCGGGTACTCGAATGAAGGAGTCATGAAGTTGCCTATCATCTCGCCGTTGATTGCGGACACGAGGTTTATTGCGTCAGATCTGCTCTCGGTCTGTGAGACATAAATCGTTTCTCCATTTGGCGAAACCGCTACGCCGTAGGGATCGTACTGGTCGTTGAGCGTGAATTGGGTGAAGTCGTTTATCTCGCTGTCCGTTGAGATGTTTATGACCTGCAGGTCGTCGCACTCGTTGTCCGCTGCGTATATCGTGTTGCCGTTCGGAGACAGCGCTATGTTCTCAAGGCCCTCGTTGTCGCAGCCGAAGCCGGAGCCGCCGTTGTTGAGCGTGCCGACTATCGTGCCGGTGGATACGTTGACCTCAGAGATGGAGGATCCCCTGTAGTTGACCAGGTAGATCGTGTTGCCGTTCGGGGAGAACGCCATTCCCTGCGGGTGGTCAAAGCCGGTTATCACGTTCTGCGTGCCGCCCCATGCGGCCGATGCGAGGGTGACCGAGTTACCACTAGCTATGCTTGCGCTTGATGGGAATATGTTGCCCGCGAACGGGCCGGACGCGTATGCCAGCGGCATAGCGAACATCGCCAAAAACAGACCTATCAATACTATGTGTCTAGTATATCCCATCATTTTCCCCCGAAATCGTTTGAATATTGCATATAATCTTTATAAAAGCTTCGCATCGTCACCTTCTCCTTCGCGACATGCCTGGCCTGCGCGTCAAGAGGTGCACCGCTGCGATGATTGCGAGTATGATGATCGCTATGGCGGCGACAAGTATGCCTCCGTTAGGCGGCTGCGGAAGGGTAGTGACTGTCGGAACCGTCGTTGTCGACACGGTCTCTGTCGTGCTCACAGGCGTGGTCTTCTGGAACACCGCGACCACAGCGTCGACGGTAACCGAGAACGATATGGTGCACGCGCCAGGGTCGACGGAGAACTGCGTTATCTGCGTCCACACTCCGTTTATGAGAAGGTAAGGCGCCAGCTGGCCCGAAGGCGTTCCGCATGTGTACGAGATGTTCGCGTCTATGGTGGCGTGGACTCCAGCTGGTTTCTGCAGGCTCACGTTGAAGACGCCCACAGCCGTGGTGTTCGCCGGCGGAGGCACAGTGCTGCTCTTCGTCACGTTGGTGATCGTGACTATGACCGATGCGTTCTGGCTCGTGCTCAGCGTGAACGAGTCCCTGCTGTTCTTAAGGTCCACCTTTACGCTGCTGGTGTTGGTCAGATGCAGTGCCGTGGCGGTGGCGTTCGTTGCGTTAAAGATCTGCTTGATCGGCAGGACCGTGGTGGTTGGGGATGTTGTCGCGCTGGCTATCGTGGTGGTGTGCTTGCTCGGAGGCACTCCTGTAGCGCCGCAGCTTGCGCATGTGCTTATGGTTGTGGTAGCCGTTGTCGAAGCGGAGGATGCCGTGACCAGGACGTTCGCTATGCTGCTGAGCGCCGTTATTCCGGAGCCGGATGAGTCGTGCACCCCAAGTATGATATAGTAAGTGCCTGTAGGCATCGACGTGGTTGGGCTGAATGTGCAGTTGATGGTCGTCGAGCCGCTCACTCTGCAAGGGCCAGGGTCAGTGTAAGGCCCAATTATGTTGGTTGCGTAGAACAGCTGCCCTTCGGAGTACGGCAGCGTGCCTCCGGAAGCGGTTGACGTGAACGTGACGCTCTGGCCCTGCCTTACCGAGGTCGCGCTCTGCGCCGGAGCGGTGAGCGTCGGCCCTACGGTTACGTTGAGTTCGGACGTTACGGTGCTGTTGACCGAGTCCGTGACGTTGAGCTCGTACTCGTACTTGCCGTACTGCGCCGGCGAGAGAACGGTGACGTTGCCCGCGTCGCCCTGCGAAACGTAAATGTAGCCTGTGAGCGGGTTCGTGAGAACGTCCCAAGGCTGCGGGTTGTCGCCAGGTATCGTGACGTTGCCGTAGAGAACCCCTGTCGTTGCGTTGTATGTCGAGAGCGTACCCTTATCGCTGCAGAAGTTCTCCGAGGCGAGGTACGCGTACTGCCCGTTGAGCGAGAACGATGCCGAGAACGGCGCGGTGCAGCCCGAGAGGCTGAACGTCTTGATGACCGATTCGGTGCTCGTGTTGAATATGGCGACCGCGTTCGGATATCCGAACCATATCTCGGAGCCGGACGGATTGATGTTGGCGTAGAAGCTCCCTTCGTAGTTGCCGTACGAAGGCGTGGTCGAGACTACGGTATCGGTCTGGGTGTCTATCGTGTATATTCTACCGCTGATTACGCCAGATACGTATGCGAACGTGCCGTTTTCTGAGAAGGTTATCCCACCTAGGTCTGGCGTGCCCGGTATCTCTATCACGTTCGCAACGGTGCCTGTGGTCGTATCTATGACGGTCACGTTGCCTTTGGTGCATGATTGGCAGTCATCGGTCACATAAGCCAATGGCTGTGTCGGGGATGCCGCTATGAACGGCCCGAAGCTGTCGAAGCCTCCATCGCCCCCGTACGTAGTTATGTTGCCGACAAGCGTGTCCCTGCTCGTGTTGAGAACCCAGATGTCGTTCAGGTCGCACTGGTCGGTGACGTAGACCTCTGCGCCCCCATTGACAACGGCGAGGTCGTTGGGGCATGCGGATGACGGCAGGTTTATCGTAGCGACAACGTTGCCGGTGAACGTGCTTATGACCGAGACGTTGCTGTTTCCGTTATCCGCGGCGTATATAAGATCGTTGTTGGGGCTGAACGCCATCTCCCACGGGTTGGAGCCGTAGCCCGTGTTTATCTCGCTCTGGACGCTCGGCAGGCTCTTTATTTTGAGCAGCGTGCTATTGATCGTGGGTTCGGTAAGCTCGGTGACGTTGCCCTCTCCTCCTTGCGAGACGAATATCTTGCCGCTGCCGGTCGTTACGACGTCCCAAGGCGCGGCCGTGGTGCTGCCGCTTATGCTCACGTTTGCTATCGGAGTCAGGGTGCCTACGTCGACCACGGACAGGTTCGTTCCCCCATAGTAGCATATGTCGCACGAGGATACACCTACATATGCGTACTTCCCATCAGGCGAGAACGCGACGCCAGTGGGGGTCGTGTCCGGGCCGAGATCTATGTGGGTGGTTACGCTTTCTGTCGTGGTGTTGAATACGGCGATGGTGTCTGCGTAGCCGAACCAGACCTGCGTGCCGTCGGGCGTAGGGTCCTCGTAAAGGCTGCATGCGTTGCCGGCATCGCTGTTCAGCACGTCGCCTGTAGACGTGTTGACTATCACGATGTCGCACGGATCCCATGCGTTGGTTATGACGTTGGCTCCTCCCGAGGTTATAGCTATGGAGGTGAGATCCTCGAACACGGATGGGTCTGATATGACGTTTGTTATGCTCGCGCTGGTGGTGTTTATCTGATAGATCAGGCTCGTGCCGCAGTTGTTGGAGATGTACGCGAACTGCGTGGTGTTGAGCGTCGCTATCTCCGGCCCTTCGTTGTCATCGCATCCGGTGATGCTCAGCGTTTTTGCGAACGTGAGCGACGTCGTGTTTATGACGTAAACGTTATCGTTGTTGCATATATCCGTGACGAAGAGGTAGTTTCCGTTCTGGCCGAGGCCGAGGTTGTCTGGGCAGCTGTCCGGAATCGATACGTTCCCAAGCAGCACTCCTGTTGTGGCGTTTATGACTGAGACGTTGCCAGTGTTGCTGTCTGCGGCAAAGAGGTAGTTGTCGAACGGGTCGTACGCCAGGCCGTACGGGTTAGAGTCGTTGCCCGTGTTTATCTGCCTGAGTACAGAAGGCAGAGCGGCGCTGGGTATCGAGATCGGCACGAACGTGTCGTTGGACGGCGTCTCGACCAGCCAGTTGAACGTGTACAGAGGCGTGCCGCCGTACACACTGCCGTTAAGCTGCAGTGATGCGTACGCGCCTATCGACTGGGACAGCGAAGGCGTTATCGTGACTGTCGGAGGCTTGAAGAGGTACACCGCGAAGGCCATCACGCCGCCGTCGGTGTTGTTCAACGTGACGTTGTAGGTGCCTGCGTTCTGCGATGAGCACAGCGCGGTGTAAGAGGTGCCGTTGAGCGAGAAGAATCCTGTAGAGTTGACTCCTTCCTCCACGAGCGGCGTGCAGCCGGCAGGCGCGGTTATCAGCGGACATGCCTCGTCGCCGCACGCGACCTCGATCAGGCTGAACGACTTGGGGAAGTCGGTCGATTTGTTGAGCGTGTATTGCAGCGTCAGGTTCTGCGGAGACTCCGACTCATTGAAGTTGCTCTCCGATATTATGCTGTAGCTCGTGTCGTTGGTGCCGAATATGGATAGCGACTCGTCCTCGCTGACCTCTGTTTGGCAGAGGTCATTGGAGGTGTGGCCTATAACAGCTCCGTTGAGCCCGTAGATGCTGTTGTTTATGTCCACTGTCCAGCTGACTGGCGTAGGGGTTGGTTCCCAGTTGGCTCCGTTGCAGACGTACAATTTGTATCCTGGCGCTGCGGTCACGGTTTCGGAGCTCACCGAGCCGTTGTACGTTATCCCGGTGATGTTTATTGTATATATTGTATTAGTAGGCGAGTTGAACTCGAATGGGTCGGCTTCAGTGCCGGTGTCGTACGCCACCACGTTGTACGTGTTCGCGCCCTTCTGCGCGACTATTGGCACGGTGAACTGGACCAGACCGTCGCTTTGTCCGGTCAGCATCTGCATTATGCTGTCGTTTGACACGTCCAGCAGAGCGACGGTGAACGGGCCTGTGCCTCCGGATATTGTCGAGTTGTAGAACAGGTACTGCCCCACTGCAGGAGTTGTGTTGCTAGGCTCTGGCGCTGTTATGCTTGGCGCAGTGCTGACGTTGAACTCCTGCGTGGTGGAGTTGAATGTGTATGGCAGGGTTGTGCCGTCGTCAGTGGCGGAGACATTGAAGTAGAACGTGCCAGTCACGCCGCCTACCAGTCTAAGGTATACGGACGTGCCCGCAGAGACGTTGGAGTACGTTGCTACTGTGGTTGAATTGGATATGTTGTAGAAGGACAGCGTGAAAGGACCAGTGCCTGCGTAGACGGTTGCGTTGAGCACGGTCGTCTGCCCCTGGTCCATCGTGTAGTTGCTCACGCTGAGCGACACGTACGGCGCCGTGTTTATCGTCACGTTGGAAGACGCGTTCGCTGTGGCAGTCGGCGATGCTCCTGGCGATGTGCCGGTGTCAGTGACCAGCACATTGAAAGCGCCGCTGGCCGGAGCAGACGTGCCGAGAACGTTGCACATTGTGTCTGATCCGCCGCATCCCGCGGTCTCGATCAGGAACTGTGCTGACGAGTTGTCCCACGTGTATGAGAATGATCCAGTGCCGCCCGACGCTATCGCCAGGTATGGGATTGCCTGCCCCTGGTCGGCCACGACATGCGCTGCCGAAGCGGTGTGCTCCTGTATGGCGTCGCCTATTATGGACCAGTAATCCGAGGCGCCTGGCCCGCCGCTGTTTGACATGTTCACCGGCGTTGACGTCTGCGTGGAGTTGACTATCTCGTAGGCCGAACCGGCACCCCACCATAGCTCACCTCCGCCATTGCAGTCGCTCTCTATGGTAGTGAAGCCCAGCCCTCCCGTCCATTCTCCATCGCAGTACTGGTCGTTGCCCACAAAGCCGAGAAGCATATCTGGGGCACTGTTTGTTGAGACGATTGTAATTGCATCGCCGCCGAAGCCGTTCGGATCGTTGGCCGTGGATGGAAGCGACGGATTGGGGTCCCAAGGGGACGCGATGTTCGCGTCGGACACGCCGAAGGCTATGAACTCCCCGTCATCCATCGTGCCGTTAAAGGTTGCGTTTATCAGGTCGCCTGAGAGAGGCTCTGGAGCTATGGCGTACCAGACCTCCAGGTCGTCGTATTCGATGCCCTCTCCGCTGGAGTTCGCTGCGAGCGTGGTCATGGATCGCCTGTGCCATGTCAGCCCGGCGCTGTCGGTCACCGAGACCACGTGGCTCTGGTCGTTGTAGGTGCCGCTTTCGTAGCTGATGTACGCGATTATGACGTCATTCGGACTCGATGTTGATAGTGTGATGTTTCCGTAGTTCTGGCCGGAGAACTGGGAGACGTTGGACCCGTCGATCCCGAATGCGGAGGTGGGGATCACAAGCTGCGCCGTTGGAGCCGTGTAGACCGTTATGATGGTGGAGTTGGTGGATGTGGTTACTTCTGGGGTCGTCGCGTTGTCCGACACTTGGAGCTCGAAAGCGTAGTTGTCACCCCCTATGAGCGTGTTCGCAGTTATATTGCATTCTATAGTATTGCCTGCTTCTTGGTCGGAACCTGCGTTCGCGGTGCACTGCGTGGCGTCGGAGTATGAGCTACCGTTGACCGAGACGAGCCAGGTGTAGGAGTATGTAGGCACGCCCGTGCTCGGTATCGTGCCGGTAACGTTCTCTACCTGGTCGGCGTCGATGGTCTGCGCGGATACCGAAGGCGCTGATGGCGCGGTGAGCTGCGGCAGGACAGTGAACTGCTGCGTTGCAGTGACTACATAGTTAGTGGATACGTTCTCGAACAGGTCGACGTAGTACGCGCCAGTGGCGATCGACGGCACGGTAAGCAGGCAGTACGCGTCTCCGCTGCTGCCGGTGATGTCGCCCGACGAGTCGCTCGTGCACGTGCCGACGTAGTTCGACTGCGTGCCCTCTGAAGTGTCGAAGTAGACATCGTATGCGGTGTCAGGCGCCATGCCGCTCGCGCTCAGCGATATGTTCTCGTAGGCTACGCCCATGGTATGGTTGGTGCTGGCGCCGGCGATGGTGAGCTGGTATGCCCCGATGTAGACTATGTTGCTGTACGGGGGTAAGGCGTTGGCGACGTAGACGTTGAACGGGCAGCCGTAGCCGCTGTTCGAGACTTGGTTGTCGAACGAGCCCGAGAAGGCGCCTGTGCTGTTGGCCGTGAACCCTGCAGCTGTCGTATAGACTGCACAGGACCCGCTCTCGAAGTTGATGTTGTAGTTGGCGAGTGGCACGAGGTTCCCGGCAGTGAACGTGACCTGCGTGCCGTCAGGCCCGAACGATGGGGAGAACGAACCGTAAGGGGTCACCGCGTAAACGGTCTGCGAAGCCGCAGACACGTTGGTCTCTGGGGTCGATGCGCTGTCGGTCACCTGAAGCTCGAACGCGTAATTGTCCCCAGTCGTGAGCATATCGCTGACGTTGCATGTCTCTTGGGTAGATGCGCCCTGGCCTGAACCGCTGTTCACGCCGCACTGCGTTGCATCAGTGTATCCGCCGCCGTTGATGCTGACAAGCCACTGGTACGAATATGGAGGCGTTCCAGTCGATGGCAGCGTGGAGCTTACGTTCAGGTTCGCATAGTATGGTATGCTTGTGGCGTTGACTGTGGGCGTGGAGGGCGGCAAGAGAGTTGGATTGACAGTTATCGCACCGAACACAGAAGATAGGTAGTACTCGTCGGACGTTCCGATGTCGGCTCCGTTCACGTAATAGTTGTTGTTATCAGTCTGGCCTCCGAGCAGCCCTCCGTTAAGCGGTGGCGTGAATGGGCCGAACGTTGCGACCCCGTCCCCGACACTTATGGACTGTATATAATAATTATTAGGCTGGGAGACAAGGTCGATATCGAAATTGCCTGTGCCGCCAGACACCAGGACGTTGTACGTCTCAGACTGGCCGAGATCGAGCGTCGCGTTGCTCGGAGTGAAGTCGGTGAGCGTAGGCATTGCCCCTACAGTTATCACGGTGGTGTTCGAAGAGGTCGCAGACTCCGGCGTCGTTGCACTGTCCGTTGCAGTCACCTGGAAGGTGCATGACGCTGTCGCGCCGGTCGGGACGTAGTGGAACGAAGTCACATTCCCTGGATTCGAGAAACCGGGGCACATTCCAGACGCCACTGTCCACGAATAGTTATATCCTGGGGTTCCGCCGGAAGCGGCTGACGAACTCACCAGCAGGCTCTGTCCGACGTCCATGATCGTCGGAGACGCCGGCGAGGTTATTGTGGGGGCGACGAGCGCAGTGTTTACTTCGACTTCCGTCACTCCGGAGTATCCCGTGTTTGTGGCCGAGTCTTCGACTTCGAGGCAGTAGTATGCGGTCGATGATGGATATATGGTTAGGTTAGGGGGATTGACGTCATATGCAGCCGGGCCATACTGGGCTAGCACGTCTCCGATGTCGCTGCATGTGTCCGGCGACCCGTAGACGAGCCAATCGTATGTCACGTATGGGGGCGTGCCTCCGCTGACAGTTGATCCGAACGAGATGTTCTGCCCGCTGTCAAGTACCTGCGTGGTGGAGGGATTTATTGCAACTGTTGGCTGTGCGTGCGCAATCTGCGCAAGTGCAAATAACGACAGAAACAGCATCCCAAATAGTACGTTGTAACGCATGCAGCCTGTTCCCCCTTTCAGGGAGAATACAACTGATACATTTAAATACGCTTGGCACGCGCGGGCCATCTTCGTTGCCGCAAGATGCTGCACAGGATTTAAATCCTTTGCATGCAGAAATCATTTTGGCTTTGGAGAACGCCGTTGCATGGTTTGATGGTCTCTGGGGGAACAAGAGTGGAGGCGGCACCCAGCGCTGCGGGGATCGCGCCGGTCTTTGGAGCGACCGATCGGGCTGCCGGCGGCTCGGTCGCACGTGTCAATGCATCGGTCATATTCATACCACACTCTACTCTTTCTGGGGCATACGGAACAACCGTAATGGTAGAGGTCAGGCAGTTCTGCAGCCAGAACGGCCTCGAGGTCGTCGGCGAAGGGACGGTGAGGCCATCGCATGATGCCTTGAGCAGATATTACTTCGCAGGAAAAGACAGGGCGAGAAGGGTTGGGCTCGGCCTGATGAGGTTCGACGGCAAGGAGCGCGGGGTCGAGGCGCTGGGCAGGGAGGCGCTCCAGAGAAGGCTGGCCGAGAATGCCGGCACGGATTGCGCGTTCATGGTCGTAGCCGGTCCCGATGCGGTCCGGAAGGCCAGCGAGTTCAGGAGCGTATATTATATAGACAGCGGAGCAGCGCAGAGGGCCCTGACCGAGACACCTGCAAGCGAGGGCGAGGCGTCATCGGACCTCGTTGCGCTGACCGGAAACGGCCCGGAGTACTACGTTCGCGCGTACTTCTCCAGGGAATCGGGACTCGGGGCGCTCGAACGGCCGCGCTGAGCCAAACGCTAAGATTATAAACCTTTTATCCAGAATATGAATGGGGCAAAATATTGGGGTCAGCTCTATGAGGTTATGGTGATCTGATGTCTGACATTGATTCTATAAAGCACGTGCAGGAAGCCGAAGAGCGGGGGAAGAGCCTCGTCGAGCATGCTGCAAAGTCGAAGATCGACAAGATAGCAGCGGCGCAGGAGGAGGCGAACGGCCTCCTAGAGCACGCCCAGCAGAAGGCGAGGGAGCTCAAGGAGAAGTCCATACAGGAGACAGCGGCGCAGCTCGCCAAGGACCGCGCAAAGCGCCTGGACGAGGCGACGTCAGTCGCATCCAAGACGCGGAAGACAGCCGTGACCCCCGAGAAGCTGAAGCAGATAGTCGACCAGGCAGTGAAAGAGATAATGGGTGCCTAGATTGTTAAGCACTGAGCCAATGCAGAAGGTCAGAGTCATCTCCTTAGAATCGGACCGGGATGGCGTCGTCCTTGCGCTGCACAGGCTCGGCATAGTGGACCTGAGAAAGCCGAAGCTCGAGCTGCCAGACGCGCCGGCATCGGAGAAGTTCACCGCAGTTTCAGACATGCTCATCAAGGTCAACGGCGCGCTCGAGTACCTCGAGCCGCTGCCAGTGAAGGTCGCGAAGCACGTGAGCGCAGACAGGATAATAGCCGAGCTCTCAGGCATGAAGGAGATAGACAGGATATACGAGATAAAGAACGATGAGAGGCTGATCCAGGAGGACGAGGACGCGCTCAAGTACGCAGAATCGGTCGCCGTGGCGTTCGCAGGCCTCGGGCTGGACTTCGGGAAATTGAAGAGCGATGCGCTCGCATTCCGCGCATTCGAGGCGGAGCGGAAGGAGGCCCTCGCGCTGCAGGACGCGATACAGAGCCACGTCCACGGCAAGGGGCACAGGGCCGCGGATGTCAGCATCACAGTGAAGAGGGCTGACAAGAAGAGGTGGCTGGTGTTCGTGGCGTTCAAGAGAGGGCTTCCCATAGACGACGCCCTGAAGGACGTGAAGGTCACGGAACTCGACCTGGGCGCAAAGTACCTTGATGACACTCCGGAGCATGTTGTCAAGAAGGCCGAGGCGCAGCGCGCCAAGAACCAGAAGCACGCGGCGGACCTGAAGCGAGAGTTGGAGCACATCAATAACAATTACTACGCGAAGCTCGCCGTTGCAAAGGAGGTCCTCGAGATAGAGCTTGCAAGGGCAGGAGTCAGCACAAGCTTCAAGAGGACTGAGAAGACGTTCGTGATAGAGGGCTGGATACCAGCAAAGAACATGTCGATGCTCGAGCAGGCGCTCGACAGGGCCTCGCACGGCAGGTACGAGATGGAGCGCCTGCACGTCGACCACAAGGAGGAACTCGCACCCACGAAGGTCAATAGGCCGGGCTTCCTCAAGCCGTTCGACTTCATAATGGAGTTCCTTTCGGTTCCAAGAAGCGACGAGATAGACCCGACCTGGATATTCATACTCACCTTCCCGATATACTACGGGCTCATGGTCTCCGACGTCGGCTACGGTCTCGCTTCGCTGATATTCTCCTACTGGATAACGAAGAAGACCGACCCCGAGGGGCTGATGCACAACGTCGCGAGGATCTGGATGCTCACGTCGATCTCTGCGATATTCTTCGGCATACTCTCCAACGAGTACTTCGGCATGCAGCTCAACCCTGGAGGCTTCAAGCTCTTCGACTGGTTCCAGAACGCGCCGATACTCATCGCCATAACCGTGATAATCGGGCTGCTGCAGGTATGCCTAGGTCTCGCGTTCGGCGCGATAAACACATGGAGGCACGGCGAGAGGAAGCTGTCGGTCAGCAAGATGACCTCCATAACGACGATAGCGTTCGGCGCGATCGCCGTCTCTGGCGCATTCTTCGGCGTGTTCAGCGCAAACGTCTCGATCGCCGCAGCGGTCATTGCGGTGGCGTCGATAGTCCTGACCGGCGTGCTCTCCGGCATTGAGGCCGCCGAGATCACCAACCTTATGACGCACCCGCTGAGCTACGCCAGGATCATGGGCTTCGGACTGGGAAGCATCATAATCGCCTACCTTATAGACCTCGGCTTCACGCCGCACCTCAGCCTCGGAATACCCTTATTTATACTTTACGCGGTCATATTCATAGGTCTCCACTTTGTCAACATGATATTGGGCATCTTCGAGGGCCTGATTCAAGGAGTCCGACTCAACGTCGTTGAGTTCTTCTCCAAGTTCTACAAGGGAGGAGGCGTGAAGTTCAAGCCCTTCTCGTATCGGCGCGTTTATACTGAAGAATAGAAATATTTGGTGAAATAGATGGTAATAACCTTGGAGTCTGCAGTTGCAGCGATAGGAGCAGGAATAGCTATAGCAGGAGGAGCGATCGGAACAGGAGTGGCACAGTCGGCCATTGGAAGCGCAGGACTGGGTCTCGTCGCGGAGAAGCCTGACGAGATGGGAAGGGTGCTTCTGTTCCTGGTGCTCCCTGAGACGTTGCTCATATTCGGCTTCGTCATCGCCATACTTATAATGTTGCAGGCCGGCCTGATATAGGTGCTAGGAGATGGCACTAGAGGATCTCAAGAAGGACATCGAGTCCGGAGCCAGGGCCGAGGCCGCCAAGACGGCTAAGGAGGCCGAGGCGGAGGCTAAGCGGATCGGCGAAGACGCGCACGAGAAGGCGAAGGAGATCGTGAAGGCAGCCGAGGCAGCGGCTCACTCTGAGGCTGAGCGCCTCCGGAAGGAGAACGAGGCCGGCATGGAGATCGAGGCTCACAACCTCAACCTCGAGGCCAGGGATTCCGTCGTGAAGCGCGAGCTCGAGCGCGTCAAGAAGGCTGTCGCGAAGAGGATAGACGAGAAGTACCTCAACCAGCTCATCAAGAGCGCGATGGAGAAGTTCGCAGAATCTGTGCCTCCGTACGAGACCGTGCTCACCACGAGCAGGACGAACTCGAAGTTCATAGACTCGCTTAAGCCAAGGTGCGCAGTCAGGTACGCAGACGTGGACGGCATTGAGCTCATGTCGAAGGACGGCAAGGTCACCCTCAAGGTGACCAGCGAGATGGTCGTCGACTCGTACGAGGACGCGATACGCGGAGTGATGTCGAAGGTGCTGTTCGCCGCCGAAGCGAAGCGCGAGAGGGCGAAGATGGAGGCGAAGCCTGCGGCGCGCGCCGCGCGCAAGGCGGCCCCGAAGAAGGCGCCGCAGAAGAAGGCGGCTGCACCTAAGGCGAAGAAGTCTGTTAAGAAGAGGTAGTTGAATGGCACTGGCCGGATACAGCGCAGCTAGCGTGTACGGGTACAGCAGCGCTAGGGTCAAGGCCATGGAGGCGAAGCTCCTCGACAGGAGCACGATGCAGAACATACTGAACGCGAAGGACCCGAGCACCATACTCTCCATACTGTTCCAGACGGAATACAAGAAGAGCATAAGCGAGTACGGCGGGCTCAACATAAAGACCGAGCTCATCGACTTCGCGCTCTCGAAGAACCTGGCGGAGAACGTAGGGAAGCTCGTCACCATAACGCCCACTACGCAGCGGAAGATAACGCGCGCCCTGGTCGGGAAGTGGGACCTTTACAATGTGAGGCTCGCTCTGGAGGCGAAGGACAGGCGCGTCGGATACGATGCGATATCGTCGCAGGTCATAGACTACGGCCCGTACAACGCGGCGTTCATCAAGGAGGTCCTGAGAGAAGAGACGATAGAGGGAATGCTGGCGAAGTTCCTGATAAACTCCCCGTACGTCGACATACTACAGGGCGCGCTAGAGACCTACAGGAAGTCGAAGAGCATGGTCGAGACCGTTGCGAGGATGGACGAGCTCTACTACGATGCGCTCGAGTCCGTGCTGCTTAGCCTGAAGAACCTGCACTACGAGTCCGGCATGATACTCAAGATGGACATAGACATGAAGAACGTCATGATGCTTCTCAGGGCCAAGAAGGCCGCGCTCAAGTTCGCTGACGTCGCCTCCTCGCTGATAGACAGGGGCAGCATGGACAAGAAGACGCTCGAGTCAATATTCAACGGCTCAGCTGACGTCGAGGCGATGGTCGGCCAGATAAAGAACTTCGACCTGAAGGAGGCGCTCGCGGTCTACAAGACCAGCAAGAGGATGCTCGCGTTCGAGATCGGCATGAGGAACACCATATTCGTTACGAGCCTCGCGCTGCTGAAGCACAGCATACTCTCCTACGGCACAATCGTAGGTTACATCTACCTCAAGGAGATAGAGATATTCACGCTCAGGATACTGATAAAGGCGAAGTTCTACGGTCTCAGCAAGGAAGAGATCGCGAGGTTGATGGTGTGGCGGGCGGAATGAGCACCAGTGCAGGAGGGTACAAGATCGCAGTCATAGGCAGCGACCTCCTTGCGACCGGCATGAAGCTGTCGGGAGTTGTGAAGTCATTCTCGCCAGAGACCGGAGCGCAGGCCGAGGCGACGATGCGGGACCTAATGCAAAAGGAGGATGTGGGCATAATCGTAGTCACGTCAAGGATACTCAAGATGATAAGGGACAGGAGGCTGCAGGAAGCAGTCACATCTAGCATAATGCCGCTCATAGTCGAGATACCTGATTATGGGGAGCAGGAGCAGCAGGTCGACGAGCTGCGCAGGCTCATAATAAGGGCAATCGGCATAGACATAGAGAAGACAAGATGACGTTTAACGTGATATTATGGGAGTAATCGAGAAGATATCAGGACCGCTCGTGGTCGCTACCGGGATGCTCGGCTGCAAGATGTACGACGTGGTCCGTGTAGGGAACAACAAGCTGGTCGGAGAGATAATCCAGCTCAAGGGAGAGCGCGCGGTCATCCAGGTGTACGAAGACACATCAGGAGTAAGGCCGGGAGAAGAGGTAGTCTCTACAGGAGCGCCGCTCGCTGTAGAACTCGGTCCCGGACTGCTGACCAACATCTACGACGGCATCCAGCGTCCGCTGTCTCTGCTTGAGAA
>JASHUB010000039.1 GCA_030040265.1 Microcaldota archaeon | reverse complement strand
CCCGGCGACCCTCTAGTGGCCACGACCCACCACATCGTCCTGGACGCTGCCAGGAGGATGAACATCGGGGTGCGCGTCTACCATTCCCCATCGATATTCTCATCCGCAATAGGGGAGAGCGGGCTGGACATCTACAGGTTCGGCCCGACGACCACAATCCCGTTCTGGAGCGACAAGTACAGGCCAACATCGTTTCTAGATGTCATAAAGAGGAACCTGGACAACAACGAGCACACGCTTGTACTCCTAGATATAAATCCGCTTGAGGGAAGGCACATGAGTCTCGGCGAGGCGGTAAACCTCCTGCTGAAGGCAGAGAAGGAGAAAAAGCACGACATCATAACCGGCAACACGATGCTCCTCGCCATGGGTGACGTAGGGAGAAGGGGGCAGAGGGTCATCCGGTTCAAGGTCGGCAACCTCGGCGATAGGATGTTCAAGGCGCTGGATGGCAAGGCCGTCTGCCTTATCGTGCCCGCGATGCCGAACTTCGCAGAGGAGGAGGCGATGGGCAGGGCGTCAGAAAGCTTTATATAACAACGAAGACGAAGTCTTTTCCTTGATCCTATGCGCACAGCGGTCAACCTCAGGGCGGCGGTCGAGAAGGTTTGCGGCACGGTCGCTTCCGAAGCAGTGTCCCAAGGCTATCAGATCACCAGCAGCATACTTCCAGGCGGCAGGCCTATAGGCGAGATCAGACTGACAACCCTCAACGGCCCGAGCACCATCGTCATACAGATTCCCGTCCTGTCGGTCCTTGAGAACGAGCAGGCCGTCAAGGTGACTATAAAAGTCTTGGCCACTTCGATGGGCGGCAGGCTCAGGAGAAACGCCGTGATCGCAGAGAACGAAGAAATGAGTCCAGAACTCCTCGGCAAACACCTCAAGGAGGCACAAAACAAGGGAGAGTTCATGCTCGGCCTCCCGTCGCGCAGGTAATCAATGCTTCCAGTATCTGAATGTATACGCCAGCGACGCTCCGCCGAACAGCTGCACAAACCATATGTTCGCTATCCTGGAGAAGATCGTTATCGCGGATGCAACCCCGAAAGTGACCCCGTCGCTTCCGAAGAATGCCAGCAAGTATCCGAGAAGCACCGCATCAGTCACGCCAAGCGTTCCCGGAACGCCTGTTATCATCCCGAACAACGTAGCTGACGTGAAGATGAACACGACCAGCGGGATGTCCATCACAGTGAGGTGCACGCCGAACGCCAGCATGATGAAGAAGAACGAAGCGCTGTTGAGAAACATAGCAGGGACCGTGTAAAGGAGCGAGTAGACGTACACGTCGCCGCCAAGCCTGTCCTTCTCCTTGAAATACATGGCTCCGACCTCGAAGAACTTCTTCATGAACCTGAATCTGCTCAGTTTCCTCCGTGCGTACTCGAAAGGCTTCCTGTGGTACATGAAAATGAACGGGAGCATCAGAAGAACCGCAGCGACGACAGATGGCACTATGTACTTCCTCACGAATATGAGCGCGAGGATCGTCAGGACGGCAAATCCGAGGAAGTCGGTGAATATGTCTGCGACTATCGCTGGGAACGTCTTGCCGAACCTGACTCCGGTCAGCCTGTTCAGCGTCACCCCTACCACGGCCCTGCCCCACCTGCCGGGGGTTATGTCCATCGAGTACATGGACAGATAGACCAGGAAGCTCTTCACTATGTCGACCTTTATCTGCAGCCGCCTCAGGTAGACCTGCCACTTCGGGAACCTTATCAAGTACCCTACGAAGAGTATGCCCAAGGCTATGAGATAGTCTCCGACATTCATCGACTCTATGGTTGCGATGAACGCGCCAGCGCCCTCCTTCAGTATGGCCAGCCAGGCTATGACCAGGAAAACCACCGCGCTGAACGCCAGCATCGATGCGAGGACGTATCTCAGCCTGGTTATCCTGCGCCGGTAGTCCTCCTCCTTCCTTATCTGGCCGATGCTACTGATAGTGCCCTGCGTTTCCTGTTTTGTCGCCACGCCGCCGCCTTCTCAAAAGGTATAGATACTTATCCATGCAAACTTTTAATACTAAGTCTGTCGTGAATTCGATGCTAGAGCTAAAGCTCGTTGGGAGCGGGAAAGCGGTGGCCGCAGACCAGTCTACGCGTGACATACTGAAGAGGGGCTTCTTTGGCGTGCCGAAGGGAACCGGACTGGAGCTGTCCGTAGAGGAAACCCTGTACCTGATGGACTCGAGGAACGCAGACTGCAAGCGGGGAGACAGGGAAGTAACGTTCAACGATGTAGCCGCGAAACACTGGGACGACGCCAAGTTCATCGCAAGGTATTTCACATACAAGGACTGGAGGGACAGGGGTCTTGTCGCAAGGGATCCGGACACGAAGCACAAGGCTCAGGGCTGGACCAAGGCCAAGCTGTACCCGGCGTCGAAGGCTCCGTTACCGAAGATGAGGCTCAACGGCACGTTCTTCAAAGCCGACCTCATGACCGTTGTAGATGACAGCGATGCTGCAGCGAAGCTGTTCAAGAGCTACTGGATAGGGCAGTACGGAGCGTACAAGGCTCCAGAGCGAGGGAGGCTCAACAAACTCGACGCCTACGAAACCCTGTTCCTCGTGGAGAAGGGCATGCTGAAGCTGAGGAACGCAACACGCGGCGAACTCGTGCAGTATGCTACCGAACAGAGGGAGCATTTTCCCATGCTCTACAAGGTGTACAAGGACTGGCGCGACAAAGGTTATGTCGTAAAGACCGGGTTCAAGTTCGGCACGCATTTCCGAGTCTACTTCCCAGGAACAAAGCCTTTCAGCAAGGACAACGCAAACTGGACGCATTCGAAGCACGTGATACACGTGTTCCCCAAGGAGTCGAGGCTCTTGATATCAGAGTGGGCGCGTGCGATAAGGGTGGCGCACTCCGTTAGAAAGACGTTCATCCTGGCGGTGCCCGGCAGGACCGGCAAGAGCGCCGTCCCCATAGACTACGTCCTGTTCCACCGGAGAGGCGGCGAAGCCGACAGCCCGAAGAAAGACCCGCCAAAATACGCGATGCTTTCGCTAGGGGAGGACGAGTCCATAGGGGGCAGGGAGCTTGCAGCTGCGATCTCTACGGCCAGGAAGAAGAGACTCGAGCTCCTGATAGCCATAGCCGACCGCGAGACGGCAGTGACCTACTACAGGGTCAGGCAGATAGAGTTGCCGAGAAGCGCCAACGAGTACTACGAGATAGACTGGATGCAGCCCTGACGCATAGATTCCACTACACGTCGACCTTTCGAAGATTTTTAAACCTTTTCAAATATATGGTAGACTATAGGCGATAAAATGAAGCTAACGGAAATCTACAACATGGACGTCTACAGCGACGCTGGGCAGCTCCTAGGAGAGGTGCAGGATGTTATAATCGACCTTGAGAAGGGAGAGGTCAGCAGGCTGTTGATGGCGAAGTGGAAGGCTGCAGGAGGAGACGTGCGCGGTGCATTGAAGAACAAGAGCATCCTGTACAAGAACGTGAAGAACGTAGGCGACGTCGTTCTCGTTGCCGCACCTGCGCAGTCCGCAACAGAGCCGGCCACAAGGGAAGAAGTCAACGACCTCACCAGATAAGTCCTTTTTAATTTTCTCTTTCCTTATTCTTTCATTTCCTGATCACCATGAGCGAATCGTTCGAACAGTGGGCAAAGCACTTCCACAGGTACCTCTTCGAGGTGACCGAGGACATAGGCTACAAGGACGGCAACAGGGTGAAGCACATAGAGCAGGCGCAGGACGAGCTCCACGGCGTGTTCGAGAAGATCATAATACACACCCACGACACTGCAGAAGCAGAGAAGACCTTCAGGCGCGCGAGGACGCTTGCTCTCCACCTGCTTGGCAGGGACTACAAGACGCTGCTCAAGGAGGCGTACGACCTAGGGGTTCGGAAGAACCACGATTACGGGACAAACAACATCCTGAGATATGGCGTGGTCGGTGTAATAGTCAGGATGAACGACAAGCTGGCGCGCGTCAAGAACCTGTACGTGTTCGAGGCCAAGAAGGAGGCGCCGAAGGTGCTCGACGAGAAGATAGAAGACACCCTCCTCGACATCGTCAACTATTCGACATACGCGCTCATGCTCCTCAACAACGTCTGGAGCTAAAGGAAACTTTATAAGCGCAGGCGACAGATTCTTACTTGCGCTCCCATCGTCTAGTCCGGCCAAGGACGCGGGGCTTTCAACCCTGCAACTCGGGTTCAAATCCCGATGGGAGCAAAAATCCACGTGATGCGATGAACCTGAAAGACAAAGTAGTCGTCATAACAGGTGCGAGCAAAGGGCTCGGAGAGGCTCTCGCCGACTCATTCTCGAAAGAGGGCTGCAAAGTGGTAGTAAGTGCTAGGTCCAAAGAGGCATTAGAGGCGTTAGCCTCACGCATAGGCGGCTATGCCGTGCAGGCGGATGTAAGAGCGGAAAAGCAGCTGCTTGACCTGGCTGACAAAGCTGCAAAGAAGTACGGTAGGATAGACGTGTGGGTAAATAATGCCGGCGTCAGGATCCCGCATTCCGAGCTCAACGAGATAGACTGGAAGAGGGCTCACGACATGATGGAAGTGAACTACTTCGGAACCGCCTATGGCACCAAAGCGGCGCTGAAATACATGAAGAAGCAGCAGTCAGGAATAATACTCAACATCCTATCGACTAGCGCCCTGCAGGGCCGTGCAAAGTCCTCCGCATATGCGGCGAGCAAGTACGCAGCCAGGGGGTTTACTGATGCCATGCGTAACGAGGTTAAGGAAGACGGCATAACCGTGATAGGCGTGTATCCCGGAGGCATGAAGACTAACTTCTTCGACGAACAAGTTCCAGATGACATCGGCAAGTACATGGATGCCCGTCTGGTCGCCGAAAAGATAATCGGCAATCTCAAAATTGACACGCCAGAAACAGAGCAAACGATCCGAAGACCCAATACATGATCCGGTACGATGATTGCTTGACCAGGTACGCTACACTATTCGGATTCGGCCTCTTCGATGAGTCGAAGAAGGATTACAAGGAGTACCTAGACCGTTTCGCTGATTTTGTCAAAAAGAATAGGATAGACCACGTCATCCTGTGTGGCGGCCATACTGATGTAGCGCACCCAAACAAATCGGAAGCCGGCACGATGGCCGAATACTTGAGGCCGCACCTTGGCACCGCCACAATACACATCGAGGACCAGTCGATAACCGCAGAGCAGAACATATCCTTCGCCAAGAAGTTCCTCGACTTCAGCGATGGCAACCATGTGTTTCTCGTCTCGGACAGCGCCAGATTCTTCAAGAACTACTGGATTGCGCTAGACAGGTGGTATGGGCTGAGCAAGGAGCAGATCATTGGCATGTGGTTCGACATGGTGAAGGACATCTACGCCAATCCAAAAAAGACGGAGAAGGCCATAGAGCTCAAGGACCTCAGGCACAGGCTGAAATACAGGAATATGACCGTTGTCATAGACAAGCTGCACAGAAACTATCTCGGAGCGATGCATACCTCGATATCTGAGATATACGAGATAGAAGGACTCTACGATAAGAAGGTCTACGACCTGTTCATGCAGATGACTCGCCGCAAGTTCAAGATGGAATGAACTACCTTATGAGGCCGACGTGCCTCGCTATCTGCTGCCCTGCGCCTATCAGAAGCGCCATTACTGCAACAGCGATCGCCACGCCGTACGCCATCATTTCTGGGCTGAGTGCAGATACTCCTATGGGTACGAACCAGAACGCCATGCAAAGCTGTCTCATCTAAAATATTTAAAACTAAGCCCGCACGTTTACGCAGGGTGCAGGCATGGTAATGCCCATTTTTATACCTTGTCTGAGATTGTTTAATCACGGCATCTTTCTCTAGTGGTCACATGGGGGGCAACTATTCCTCTGCAGAAACATTCACCGATTCTGAGCAGGACATAATCAAGCCGTTCTTCTCGAACATGGACAAGAGCATCTTCGTCCTTACCAACCTTCCGGAGGTCATCAAGGGGACGTTGTTCTCAAGGTACAGCCGAACAGACAAGAGCGTCAGAAGGATCCTGCTCGACGAGTTCATAAAGAACAAGGACATCTTCGACGAGAGCGGCGGCACGATGCAGACCGGGTCGTCGTTCATACTCGCGCAAGAGAAGGCAGAGCAGTTCTACGAGCGCGTGCTCGTTGGCTACGGAGACGACTCGGTTGCAGAACTTGCAGGGGTCCACGTTGCTTGCGAGCAGGTCTCAAGCCTTGCGGCCGACCAGCTAACCGACTCGAGGCTCGGCATTTCCCCTCTGGAGAAGTCTGCTAGGTACGTGCTGTTCGACAAGAAGGTCAACGGGCAATACCTCTGGTACCGCGAACCCAAGATAATGGAGTCCAGATACGAGCCTGAGTTCACCGCATTCATGGACGGAATCTTTGACAGATACGTCGAGTGGATGCCAACCGTGAACGCCTACGTCAAGCAGGTCACGCCAAAGGACCCCACGGCAACGGACCGCGCATACGAGACCGCCTGCAGGGCGAAGGCATGCGATATACTGAAGAACATGCTGACCGCCGGCAGGCTGACAAACATAGGGATGTTCGGGAACGGAAGGGCGTTCGAATACCTGCTCACAAAGCTCTACTCATCCGAGCTCACCGAAGCGCAGAACATCGCGAGGGAGCTCCACGAGGAGCTAAGGAAGGTGCTGCCGTCTTTCGTCAAGAGGGCACAACTCTCAGAGTACATAGTCAACACCCGCGCAGACGTCAGCGGATTCGCCTCGATGAATGCGCCAAGAGCTCCACAGCAAGAGGGAGCGTACCTGCGGTTGGTAGACTACGAGGCGGGAGGGGAGAACAACGTTCTTGCAGCGATGCTCTACCCGCAAACGAACCTGCCTCTCGCGCAGCTCAAGGAGAGCGTCAAGTCGATGCCGCAGGAGAAGAAGAAGGCCTTGATATCGGCATACCTCTCAAAACGAAGGAACAGGAGGGACAAGGCAGGGAGGGCGCTCGAGAACCTTTACTACACCTTCGAGATATGCGCCAACTACGGCATATTCAGGGACATCCACAGGCACAGGGTGCTCAGCACCGAGAGGCAGAGGCTCACCGCAGAACTCGGCTATGACCTTCCTCCAGAGCTGGAACCGATAGGCCTTGCCAGGGAATACGCCGAGATAATGGCTCAGGCGAAGGAGCTTTATGCGAAAATCTCAGGAACAATGCCGATAGAGGCGCAGTATGTCGTGCCACGCTCGTACCACCTGCGCTGGTACGTGAAGATGAACCTCAGGGAGCTTCACCACCTGATAGAGCTAAGGTCGCAGAAACAGGGGCATCCTGACTACAGGAAGCTCGCACAAGACATGAAGGCCCAGATAGCAGCGGTCCACCCGGCGCTTGTCGAGTACATGCAGGTCGACATGAACGAGTACGCGCTTCCGAGAATCGAGAGCGAGAAGCGCATAGACGAGAAGATGGCGAAGCTAAGGGAAAGGGAGCAGGAGAAGAAGGCCTAATCAGGTCGAGGAGGTCAAATGGCTGACATAAAAGGAATCCTTCCAGAAGACAAGATATCTGAGCAGATAACAAGAGGGAAGCTGGGTCCGCAGCCTCTGCTGGTGATTGACAAGTCCAGGT
This sequence comes from Microcaldota archaeon, assembly GCA_030040265.1. Lineage (GTDB taxonomy): Archaea > Micrarchaeota > Micrarchaeia > Micrarchaeales > CABMGC01 > JAKAWC01. The sequence goes on along the minus strand of JASHUB010000039.1, from coordinate 5,215 downwards.
CCATGATATCTGACAACGAGATCATGGTAACCGTCGTCATCACGAACAAGGGGAACGCGACTTGCAAGCAGATGTCTCTAAGCATATGCTCCAAGGGCAAGTATGAAGTCAAGAAGGCATCGGCGACCGGCGTTGTAAGTGTGGTTAAGGTTGACGGGCGCTGCGCAGATATCGCAGCGAAGGAGATGGCGCCCCAGCAATGGGGCAGCGTAGACCTGCTGTTCGACAACCCCACAGACGTAGAATACTGCGATGTCAAGGCCGACGAAGGCAACGAATACGGATACAAGCCTGTGTTCGCGCTCGGATTCGACATGATGTACGAGAACGAGAAGCAGTCGCCGGTATGATGGCGCACTAGGGAACATTTAAGTATCAAAGAAAGCAATTGATGTGCAAGTGGTCGCATGATAATCTCTACAAAAAAGATCCTTGAGCTGAACGAGAAGTACAAGCTGCTCGAAAACCTCGACAAGAGAGAGGCGTATCCTGAAGGGGTGGGCATCGACATCAGGGTCGGCGAGGTCTACAAGATAACCGGAGAGGGGTTCCTGGGCACCGTGGAGCGGAAGAGCTCCGACATAGAGAAAGTTGCAGATATCGCGAAGGGCGACAAGGATGTCATACTTCAGCCGCATGACTATGTTCTGGTAAAGACGATGGAGAAGGTCAACCTTCCCGGAGAGAAGATATCGATCGATGGGGGAGAACCGATGTACCTGATGCTCGACGTCCATCCGAGAAGCACGCTGCAGAGGTGCGGCGTTTACCTGATGGCCACAAAGACCGACCCTGGATACTTCGGAGAACTGACATTCGCTCTCACGAACTTGGGGCCGAAGCCGTTCAGGCTCGAACTGGGCGCCAGAATCGCCAACATCGTCTTCGTGCAGGTGCTGGGTGACATATTCAGGGCATACGAAGGCCAATGGAAAGGGGGCCGCGTATCGACTGGGGGCAAAGAGACCCAGATATGACTACTTCTTGCCCTTGAAGTCCTCGCTTATCTTAGACGCAGTAGGCTGCGTGGAGCCCAAATACTTGCCCTTGTAGGCTCTCTCAACCGGCGATGACACCTGCTCGAACATTATGCAGCAGAATCTCATTCCAGGAATAAGCGCGATCGGGAGCTTTCCTATGTTGCTGATCTCAAGGGTGAGCCTCCCCTTCCATCCGGGCTCGACCCTTCCTGCAGTCGAGTGGACGATAATGCCGACCCTCCCAAGGCTCGAACGCCCGTCAAGCCTGCCGCTTATGTCGTCAGGCAGCTCGACGTTCTCTATTGTCATCCCGAGGACGAACTCGCCAGGGTGTATTATGAAGCGCTCTTTGTCAGGTATCTCCAGCAGGTCCGTGTCGATGTCAAAGTGTTCCTCCGTAAGGTCGACGAACGCCTTATGCGTCGTCTTGAACAGCCTGAACGAGTTGCTCAGCCTAAGATCTATGCCCACGGCGCCGAGCTGCTTGCTGAGGTCGCAAGGCTCTACCTTTATCCTGCCCTTCTCCAACTGTTCCCTAATGTGCTTGTCAGACAGAATCATGAAAATCTCCGCAATAATGATACGACGGCAAAGTCTATATTGATTTTGCAGAGAAGCCTTTTATAGCTCGTCTTGGAAGCCTATTCATGCCCAATGCAAAGAAACGATTCATCGTCCGCCAACTCAAGTGGGAGGACTTTCCAGACATGGCAAGCAACTTCTTCGGATACTTCGAGGAGGCCAAGAAGGACCCTTATTTCGGCCTGACAACTTTCGCAAAGAGGCCCACGATGCAGGACGAGGTCGGCTGGTTCGCGGATTTCTACAAGAGCGTCCTAGATGGGAAACGGGTCGCGTTCGTCGCGGTGGCAGACGGCAAGGTGGTTGGCTCGTGCGAGGCCAGAAGCATGCTGCGGGGCCAGACGCACGTCGGCGAACTTGGCATAGCCATAAAGAAGGAATACCGTTCAATGGGTATAGGGCAGGCGCTCATCAAGGAGGTGCTGAAGAGAAGCAGAGGCAAGTTCGAGATATTGACGCTCAAGGTCTTCGGGCACAATGCAAGGGCAAAGCACGTCTACCAGAAGATGGGCTTCATGCAGTACGGTACGCTGAAGAAAGGGATAAAACGCGGGAAGCTGTACTTCGACGAGGATGAGATGTACATCAACCTAAAGCGTTTCAAGGACTAGGGGTTGGTTTGCTGGGCTCATCAGGCATTCCCTGCGCCGCTTCCATGACCTTTCTAAGCTCCTCTCCAAACTTGGCCAGGTCGACTTCAGTCGGGCCCCGCTGGCCGCCGATATCCGCCGCGCCTTCCCTCTGCTGCGCCCTAAGCACCGCCTCCATCTGCCTCGCTTCAATATCCTTCAGATGCGCTACAACCGTCGCCTTGTCAGGCCTCTTTCCGTTAGCCTCGACGTACGCCGCGACTCCCTGGAAGTCCGCGCCTGCCGAATGGAACATGTCGATCAGTTCGATGTCCGACATCAACCCGGCGATAGCAACGCCCTTGGTGCCGTTACCCACCTGATCTGGATTCGAATTCATCTCGACGAGAAGGAACCTCACGAATTCCCGCCTCTGCTTCAGCATCGCAAAGACCAGAAGAGGCGTGCCGGCCTGCGATGCGTCCCTGAGCTCAGGGGTCTGCCTAACCGTATTCATTGCAGACTGCAGTCCAAAGCCGCTGTCCACAGCGGCGAAGACTACGCCGCGCAGCTGCTCAACGCTCTGTGGTTGCGCCGACTGCAGTGGAGCCGCCATGTCTATCGAAACGACTTAGCCGGGGCTCATATAAAAGAGTTGGCTTTAATCTGTCCAAAACGTTTTTTTGGACTCAGAGGCTTACTTCCGGATAGAGCGGGAACCTCGAACAGAGCTCGGCAACCTGTTGCCTTATCGCGACGAGCTTCCTGTTTTCCGGGATCTCCGCCTTGAACTTCTTCAGGTATTCCTGCCTCGTTTCCTTGTCCTCAGGAAGTTCGTAGCCCTTCGCCTCGTTTATGACCTCCGCGATCCACTTCCCTATGATGTGCATCTCGGGCTCCTTCATTCCCCTTGTCGTCAGGGCAGGCGTGCCCATCCTCACCCCGCTAGGGTAGAAAGGAGACGCAGGGTCGTGTGGGATGGTGTTCTTGTTCAACGTGATCCCGGCCACATCCAGAGCGTCCTGGACGAAAACTCCCTTGCCCTTGCCGAAAGGCGTCAGGTCAACTAGTATCATGTGGTTGTCGGTTCCGTCGGTGACCAGCTTTATGCCGTTCGCCTTGAGCGCCTCAGCCAGCGCCCTGGCGTTCTTGACCACCTGTTGGGCATAGGTCTTGAACTCAGGCCTCGACGCCTCCAGCAGGGCGATGGCTATGCCTGCGGTCGTGTGATCGTGCGGCCCTCCCTGAAGCCCTGGGAATATTGTTCGGTCTATCTTGTCCGCCAGTTCAGGGTCCTTCTGCATGCCCTTCTCGGTGACCATTATCATGGCGCCCCTAGGGCCACGCAGGGTCTTGTGCGTGGTTGTCGTTATGACGTGAACGTACGGCGTCGGGCTCTTGTGCACGCCCCCTGCGATGAGTCCCGATATGTGGGCAACGTCGGCTACCAGGTACGCGCCGCATTCATCTGCGATCTTCGACAGTTCCTCAAAAGGAAACTCCCTTGTGTAAGCGGTGGCGCCCACCCATATCATCCTTGGCTTGTGCTCCGCAGCTATCTTCCTGACCTCGTCTATGTCGATGTAGCCGTCGGGCTTCACGTGGTAAGGAACGCTGTTGAACAGCATGCCTGTCTCGCTGGTCTTCCATCCGTGCGTCAGGTGCCCTCCATCGGTGAGGTTCATGCCGCTGATAGTGTCTCCTGGCTTGCACAACGCAAGAAGCACAGCAAGGTTCGCCGGCGAGCCCGAATACGGCTGCACGTTGACGTGCACGACGCCGAAGAGCTTCTTCGCCCTCTCTATCGCAGCTCTTTCCACCATGTCTATGAACTGGTTTCCGCCGTAGTACCTCTTTCCTGGATACCCCTCGGAATACTTGTTCGTGAGTATGGAGCCCGACGCCTGCATGACCGCCAGGCTAGTGAAGTTCTCAGACGGGATCATCTCAAGGCCCGTCCTCTGCCTCTCAAGTTCCTTCTTTATCAAGTCGTATATCTCAGGATCCGCCCTCTTAAGTTCGTGAAGCCACTCCATCCTAACACTCTCAACCTCCATCCTGGCACCCTCTAGTCTATTGAGCCTGCCAAAGTATATAGCCCATAGCGCTAAACGGAGGCGAAAAAGTATACGAGAAAAGTTCGCCTCGTTTTCCGAATCCCCGTCGGCAATGTCTCAATATATTAATCCCCAAAACGACCCAATTTAATACGGTGTCGTGCCATGTGGGAGAAACCTACGGTCGAACGCAATCCGTGCCTAAAGACGGTCGTAAACTCGAGCCAGCTATCGCAGATCATGAAGGACCTCAGGCTGGCCAAGATGGTGCAGATGGACCTCGAGGCAGGCATGAAGGACATGGCACTGGACGCATTGAAGGGCAGGAGATCGAGCGAGGAGGACAAGGTCGCCAAGAACAAGGGCTGGTTCAGCGACGCCATGGACGCGATATGCAAGAACGACGTGCCTAAGGCGATAATAATAGTGGCGGACGTAGCGTGGATAAGGCAGCAGGAACTGGACATGCTGAGGAACACCGCCAGCTCTTAATACCCGAGGTCTAATGTGATTATATGCCAAGACATGCTGGAAAACCTGCATCCGAACTAGGCAAGCTGGAGCAAGAGCTCTCCATGGCCCTTCGCGACCCAGGAGTATCATACGAACGCGTAAGAATGAGCAAGGAAGTAGTTCTTCTGAAGAGGCTCGCAGAGTTTACTATGTCAGAGGAACGCCGCTTCAGGCCGCGACAAGACCTGCTCCAACGTATATCCGGTCTTCACCCAAGATTGGAGCTAAGCCTCGGAGTACGGGCAAAAGAGCCGGTCCTCGCAGGAGAGGAACTCCATGCGACTGTGGTAGAGCTCTCACTGCTGTTCGGCAGGCTCCGCGATGCAAGCAAAATGCTTGAGGAAAGGATTGGGCCGTGGGACGCAAGGTCATTCTCCTCAGAATACCTGCTATTCGGCGTCCGTGAAATACTTAGAGCGATCGCGGAAAGGCAAGATGCCGGCGTCCTGCCGCACACGTTCGAAGCCATAGGCAAGATCGGCGATTACAGCCTGGGCCGCACGCTTCAACGCAA
>JASHUB010000038.1 GCA_030040265.1 Microcaldota archaeon | reverse complement strand
GGTTCCGGGATTATAAGAGGCTCGATGGGGAACTGAAAGCGCTGGGAGTCTCAACGTCCTCAGATGACTAGCAGGACCTTTCCGACAATGCTGCTCCTCCTTACCGGCCCGAACGACCTGCTGTCCTCGCTCCGTGCGCCGTTGTCTCCGATGACGAAAACCGAATCAGCGCTGATCCGCTTCACCCTCTTGACTATCTTCACGTCTTTTCTGGGATGCTCGAGCACCACGATGTCGCCCTCCTCAAGCCTTCCGTAGACTCTGCTCACGAACAAATAGTCACGCTCCTTCACTGCAGGTTCCATGCTGCTGTCTTTGACTTTGAAGAACAAGAATGGCAGGCCCATGATCCCAGCTAGTTCAAGAGCAGGCCGCCCTTCTTCGCGAACCTTTCCACGGCGTGCTCGGCCTTGACGGTAGCCGCGGCGAGGGCGTCCTGCCTCCGTGCGTCGTCCTCCTGCTCCTGGCCCTTGAGCAGCGGAATCGCCCTGACTACGTCGCCAGTGAATTCAGCCCAGAACTCCTTGCCGAAGATGGCGGCGCCGACTATCGCGTCGATCTCCCTCTGCGTCTCTGGAGACTTGCCCGCGAGCAGGTCCCTTGCAACTTCCAGCATCTCCCTGCGTTCAGCCAGCTTCCGGACAGGGACTGCAGAGAAGAGTTCCTGTGCGATGTCAAACATCTTGCCGAAGTTGATGCCCACATACCTCGTCCCGAAGCGGTCCTCCCTCGTCAGCCATTTCTCCAGGGCCTTCGGGCTTTCGAATGCGCTGCTGGTCCTCATGATGTTCACGGTCCTAAGCGTCTCTGGGCCGTACAGTTTGGCAATACGCTCTGCCTTTTCCGGAGCGAGTTGCCAGTACGTGTCGAGATCCGATGTCTCAAGCATCTTTGCAATGTGCCCGTCCAGCGCGGCGACCGCCTTTGCCCTGAGTCCGGACCTCTTCCAGCTGCCGTACCACAGCTCATAGATCATGGTCATCTGGTCGAGGGCGTTCTCCGGCATCTCTGCCAGTCTCCTGTTCCCCTCACGGGTCTCGACCTCCTCCCCAAACGACCCCGCAAGCAGCCTGAAGTTGCCGATGTCAAACCGAGCCAAGAGCCCCCTGACAAGAGGCTTGGAAGACGCTGCAAGATCCCTGATTGGCTTGAACGGATCCTTCCTTGCCACGTCCCCCAACGGGCTTGCCCCGGCATTCGGGCCGTCCCTAGGCGCCGGGAACGCCGGCAATTTGAGCGAATCGGGCGCCTGCCGTGAGGCGATGCTGCTACCCGGGTTCATTCCTATTCCCGCCATAGAATTCATAATATCTGGGAAGATAAACGATTATAAACCTTGCCACACATAAAGAATCTACGGGTTTTTGCTATGAAACTCAGACCAGCGAGAGCAACGAGGACGCTCAACAGCCAGGCGTGGGCAAGGTACTCGGTCAAGAAGCCGAAGAAGAACTACATCCGCGCAAAGCCTCACACCTCTCTGCTTATATTCAAGATGGGCGTGAACAAGCCCGACTACGACCTAGTCCTCAGGCTGAACATCGAGCAGGCCCTGCAGCTCAGGTCCAACGCGCTCGAATCGGCAAGGCAGGCAGCAAACAAGTTCCTCGAGGCCGAGATACCGCAGCAGTACTACATGCGCATAGTCCCGTTCCCGCACGCCGTTCTCAGGGAGAAGAAGATGGCCACGGGCGCAGGAGCAGACAGAATCTCGCAGGGAATGACGCTTTCATTCGGAAAGGCAGCGGCGATGGCCGCAAGGACGAGGCCCGGCCAGACCATATTCGAGCTCAAGACCAAGCGCGAGAACAGGGATGTGGGAAAGCTCGCACTCAGGAGGGCCGCATCGCACATGTCCGGCACGTACAAGGTCGTGGCGGAAGAGACCACTCCCGTCCAGCAGGGAGAAGCGGCTTAACCGTCTCTCGAAAGCAGCTTCTTGTCGACTCTCTGTGAAAGTATGTTCCTTAGCTGGCCGTTTATGCTGTAGCCTACGGTCCTGAGTTCATCGATGCTGGCGCAGTTGAGCCTAAGCATCTCCTCCTCAAGGTCCGCGGTAAGGTGCCTCAGGTATCTCTCGACCCCTTTCGCTCCCTCCCTGTTCTGCGCCTGCAGCACGGGGTACGCCAGGCCGCACGCATCCGCGCCGAGCGCTACGGCCTTTGCAATGTCCTTCGCTGTCCGTATCCCGCCGGTGGCCGTGACCATGCCCTTGAATGCAGACCTGACCTCGACCAGCGACTGAGCTGTCGGCATCCCCCACTCCCTGAATATGTCTACGCTCCTGGGCCCGCTGGCCCTGTAGAGCTCTATTGCTATCCAGTTCGTGCCGCCAGACCCTCCGGTGTCTATCCCGCAGACCTTGGTCTTCGATAGCCTCTGCGCCACTTCCTTGGATATGCCGTTGCCGACCTCCTTGACTATGACCTTCCTGCTCAGGTTTGCGGCTATGTCCGCGATCGCGCGCGGCACGCCCCTGAACTCTATGTCGCCGCCCTCCTGCGCTGCTTCCTGGCCCGGATTCGTGTGTATGCACAACGCGTTGGCCTGCACGTCATCCAGCATCTTCTCTATCCTATCAAGGCTGTACTTCGTGGTGTGCGATGCGCCGATGTTGGCCAATAGTATGAGATCCTTGTGCTCCTTCTTCACGTCGAACGTGAATCCAAGCTCCGGTTTCTCTATCATCGCCCGCTGGCTGCCGACTCCCATCGGCAGGCCGAGCTCGCTGCACGCCTCTCCGATGTCCATGTTTATCTTCGCAAGCTTCTCGTGGCCGCCGGTCATGCCAGACACGAATATAGGGGCGCTTATCTTCTTGCCAAGGAACTTCGCAGCCGTATCGGCCTTCTTGACCTTCGCCTTCCTCGGGATCAGCTCGACGTCGCTGAACATCGGGGTCTTGGTCTTGAACTGGACGTCCTTGCCGAGCACCACCTTGACATGCTCCAGCTTCCTCGAACGCGTGTCGCTCATAGTGTCACCATCGGCGCCTTCCTGAGCGCATCTATGTCCTTGGAGTTGGTCAGGAACATCGCGACCCTCAGCTGCTCCTCGACCTGCTTGACCTTGTCGGCAGCGCCCGCGGTTATCACGCCTACGTCTGCGCCCATCCTGATCGCTTTCGCCAGCTCGAGGCCGTCAGCGACCTCCTTGTAGTCGTCTATCTCGGTTATCCGATGAGCCTTCCCATCAAGCACGGCCACCAGGTAATCCCTGTTCTTGACGAGGAAGAGCGAATGGTCCGCGCCCATCTTCACTGCCGCTGCTTCGGAATCCGCCTCAACGGCAATCGGGAAGACCCGCACCGCGTGTCCTCCTGCGTTGAGGCTTATCTTGGTGTCTATCTCCGACAGGTTGAGGTCCGGAAGCGCATCCGGTATGAATCGCATCGTCTCCAAGCCCTGCGCCATGCCAACACCTACTCCTTGTGCCACCTGACTCCTTCCGGGGTGTCCTCCAGAACTATGTGGTGCTTCTCCTTGAGCATGGTCCTTATCTGATCAGCCTTCTTGAAGTCCTTCGCCACCCTAGCTATCTCTCTTTCATCTATGAGGTTCTGCACCCCTCTCTCAAGCGCCGCCTTCCTCCCGGTGCTTTTCGCGAGGTCCAGCCCAAGCACATCGTCCAGTTCCAGCATCGCCTTCACAACAGTCCTGGCCTCCGACCGGTTAAGCTTCCCCGAAGACGCACGCCGGTTTGCCTCGCTTATCAGCGCGTGCATCCGTGACAGCGCCTCCGGCGTGTTTACATCATCATCGAGGCTCTTGAAGAAGGCCCTCCTCTCTGCGCCTATCCTTTTCCTGAACTCGGGAGAATCGGCGTTCACTGCGGCGTTCTTGATATCCGACATCCTTTCCATGAAGGCGTAGATGCCATTGAGCGTGTTCTCCACGCTCTTGAGCGCATCGAACGTGAAGTTCAGCACCTGCCTGTAATGCCCCGAGATGTAGAACAGACGCAGCGCGAGGGGGCTGTAACCCTTGTCTATCACGTGCTGCACTGTGTAGATGTTGCCCAGTGACTTCGACATCTTTCGCCCGTCAATGATGAGGAACTCGTGGTGGACCCAGTAGTTCACGAACTTCTGCCCGGTGGCGGACTCGCTCTGCGCGATCTCGTTGCTGCTGTGTATCGCTATGTGGTCGACGCCTGCGGTGTGGATGTCAAAGTGTTCGCCCAGGTATTTCATGGACATCGTGCTGCACTCGATGTGCCAGCCTGGAAAGCCCCTGCCCCAAGGGCTGTCCCAGATCATGTCCTCGCCCTCAGCGAACCGCCAGACTGCAAAGTCCGTCAGATTCCGTATCCCCTCCACGCGTTCCACCCTCGCTCCGGCCTTGAGCTGCGCGTTGAGCTTCTTGAACGTCGAACCCGTGAGCCTGCCATACTCCTTGAACTTGGACGTGTCGAAGTACATACCCGTGTTCAGCCTGTACAGGTACCCTTTCTCATCAAGGCGCTTAATCAGGGCGAGCATCTCATCGATGTGTTCGGATGCGAAGACGAACTTGCCCGGCGGGATTATGTTCAGGAGACCCGACTCCTTCGAGAAGATGCCGAAGTAGTAATCGGCCACCTCCTTCATGGTCTTGTGCTGCTTCTCGGCGGAGACCCTCATCTTGTCGTCAGTCGTGTTGGCGTCTCCGGCAAGGTGGCCCACGTCCGTCACATTCTCTACGTGTTCGACGGTGTACCCGTCATGGAGCAGGACGCGCTTTATCACGTCATCCATGGTGTACTTGCGCATATTGCCTACGTGCGACGAATAGTAGGCGGTTATGCCGCACGCGTACATGCCCACCTTCTTGTCGCTGATGGGCTTAAACCTCTCCTTCTTCCTCGTGAGGGTGTTGTACAGCTTGAGCATGGTAAGGAGTCGCTTTAAAGAATATTAAAGCTTCCGTGCGCCAGAAAACAAGGTATAAATACCAGGCATTCCCAGCATATTCACTGTTCTTGCTGATGCTTATGCGATTGCTATTGCAGTTCCCGGAGGGGCTGAAACAGTACGCCCTCGAATACGCGAAGAAGCTCGAGTCCGAGGGCAACGAGGTCGTGATATCCGCCTCGCCGACCTTCGGGGCGTGCGACCTCGCGCTTGACGAGATGCGCCACGTGAAGGCGGACAAGCTCATACACTACGGCCACGCCGAGTTCCACCACGTGGATGCGAACGTCGAGTACGTGCCGTTCAGCCTCGACGCCGATCTCTCCATCCTGGAACGCAGCCTTCCGAGCGTCGCCCAGTACAAAAAGATAGGACTCGTGACAACGATACAGCACATACACCAGCTTGATGACATAAAGAGGTTCTACGAGGAGCACGGCAAGGAAGTGGTTATCGGGAAGCCGCACGGGTTCGCGAAGCAGAATGGGCAGATACTCGGGTGCGACATAGGCAGCGCATCCGGCATAGACCGGCAGGTGGACGCGTTCGTGTACTTCGGCGGTGGCATATTCCATCCGCTTGGCGCGCTTCTGCAGACCACCAAGCCATTCCTGGTCGTAGAGCCGTTCAGGAACAGCATCGAGTTCATAGACAAGTACAGGGACATATACAAGAAGAGGTCACGGGGCAAGGTCCTCGCATCGCTTGATGCGAAGCGGTTCGGCATAATGGTCAGCACAAAGAACGGGCAGCACAACATGGCGCTCGGCACGATGCTGAAGAACAGGATCGAGAAGCAGGGCCTCCAGGCTGCGATACTGGTGGCAAACACTTTCGATTTCGACGCGCTCAACAACATGATGGAGTTCGACGCGTTCGTCAACACAGCCTGCCCCCGGATCGCCATAGACGACACCGACAGGCTGAGAAAGCCGCTGCTGAGCGCCAACGAGCTGGTCGAGGTGCTGAGCTTCAAGAGCGAGGCTGCGAAGCAGCAGGTCTAGTCCTAGAAAGAAAAGGAAGAGAAGCGAAAAATAAAAGAAAAGGTCTCGTTCAGGAAACCTTGAGCGCTATCGTTGCAACCGGAGCGACTATGCTTGGCCCGGTGCCGGCGGTTGTCGCATACTCTATCCAGAGCGTCCCGGTGTACGACTGTCCTATCGCTAGTCCGCTAGCAGGCACGCCTGTGTCTGTGTAGCACTGTATTCCAGACACCTGGGTCGATACTCCTGCAGGGAACGTCGAATTGGTGCTTATGATTCCCCATGATATTGCAGGAAGTGCCCTGTTGAAATTGTCGTTATTGTAAGCGCTGGCGTTGTTCGGGCCTCCGTTAGATGCCTGTGTTGCGGTGCACGCGAGCTTTATGTTGTACTCGTTGTAGCCGTTGCTCTGCCCGAGAGTCATCGTCAGCACGCCGCTGTCGTTTAGAGTCGCCTGCTGGCACAGGTATCCTGGCTGCGCTACGCAGGCGCTTCCAAGGAAGCTGCTGCTGTTGAACACTCCGAGTGCGAACAGCGCCCCCAGAACGACCGCGATTATGAGGATGGCCCATCCATAGGTCATCAGGTATTCCATTGCGCTTTGCGCTCTCTGATTTCTCATCGGATCACGAACATCAATCATATACACGTCATATTGTTATTTAGTGCAATCGGTCAAGAGGTCTTCAACGCAAGCGTAGCCACGGGAGCCACCAGCGTGTCAGGGCTGTTGTACGTAAGCGCGTAGGTTACCCACAGCTTCCCGGTGTACTCCTCTCCTACCGTGAGGTTGTACGTTCCGTAAGGCGACCCTCCGGGGAATGCAAGCCCTATCGGAAGTCCCGACGCATCGTAGCAGTCAAGGTTGTATATCGTCTGTATCGCGCCTGACGGGACCGTGACGTTGCCTATGGTGTAGTTGAGGTAAGGTATGCCGCTAGGGTCCCATGGATACACCGTGCTCGCGTTGTCGTTCCATGAAGATACGTTGAGAGGACCACCAGTCACGTTCTGCGATGCGGAGCAGGATAGCCGCACTCCGTATATCGGATAACCAAGGCTCTGCCCGAACGTGAACGCCAGGCTGCCGTTGGTGTCAAGGATCGGCGACTGGCAGTAGAAGCCAGGCTGCGCGACGCACGTGTTCCCGAGGAAAGCCGCGGAGTTGAATATGCCGAGTGCGAACAGCGCCCCAAGGACGACCGCGATTATGAGGATGGCCCATCCATAGGTCATCAGGTACTCCATTGCGCTTTGCGCTCTGAAACCGAGGTTCATTAATCTCCCTTCCACCTATACGATAACGTTAAAGTATTTAAATCATCCTCAGCCGAGAGCGCTGGTGTATCGTCTCAGCAGCCGCCCGAAACCGAGGTATGAAATCCCGATGAACGCGAGCTCGACAGCGAACACAACGACACCGACCGTGGGGTCTATCTTGCCGAAGAACGCCTCGGCCGGGAAGTATATCGCCAGCCCTATGGGCAGCGCAATCGTAAGTATCACGGTGCCCACTAGCCCGTATATGCTGAGCGGGTAGCTTCCAGCTCCGAACATGTACGTGACTACGTTCTCAACGAATCTAGAAGACGTGAACGCCGCGTATGACAGGGCGGTGAGGAAAAGGCAGAACATCATCATCGCAGCCAGGCCGAAGACGAACAACAGCAGGAACACGGCGATGCCCGCCGGTGCGAAATGGCTGTTCAATGCGGCGTAGATGAAGACCACCAGCGAGCTGAGCACGGTGAATATCGCGTACCTGTTGCCCCCGATCGCGAACAGGTGGAAGGCGGGGTCGAACGGCTTGGTTATGACCGTATCGAGGTCTCCATTCATGAGGAGGTCGCTGATGTAGCTTATGTCTATCACATAGGTCAACAGGCCTCCGGCCATCCCTGCCGTAGAAGCGAGAAGCAGCAGCTGGTAGAACGTCCATCCGGAAAATCCGGCAGAGACCTGGTATATGACAGCGATGAACACGACCACCACTATTATGTTGACCGCGCTGAATAATGCGTTGACCAGGAGCTGGGCCCTGTATGCCGCGATGGAACGCCACTCGTAGAGTTGCGTCGAGAGCATCAGCATCAGGTTCCTTTTCAGGTCCACTTAGACACCCACCGCGTTTATGCTCCTGCGCGCCCTGTTCCAGAGCAGCGCGGCGCAGACGTACAGCACAAGTATCCACACCAGTGCGACCGTGAATGTCCCGACCGCGTCCGATAGCGAGATCGCCCCAACGAACGTCGCTGCTGGAACGTAGAACATGAACTGGAACGGAAGCACGCTGACTATCGAGACGAGCAGCTGCGGGAACATCGTGAACGGCACTATCGCGCCTCCAAGGAGAAGGGCGACGCTCTCGACCACTGCGGCGAATCCGCCTATGTCCGTGAAGAATACCGAAAGGCTACCTATGATGAAGCCGATGAGCGTCGCTATGACATAGCCTATCGCCAGTTCGAGCGCGAAGAGCAGGACCAGCGCCGCGCTCATGTGGAGTCCCAGCACCAGTGTCACGATTATCAGTATGGGCACGGACACTATCGCCATCGCGAAGAGCTTGCCTGAGAGGTCGCCGGACACGAGCTGCGCGACGTAGCCGAGCGGCCGCGTGAACGACACGGCTATGCTGCCGCTCTGTATCTCGGCCTCCATCGCGCCCTGGAGCTGCAGGGACGACAGGCCTGCAGCCGCTCCGATGACGAAGAAGTACGCGTAGAGCTCATAGAGCCTGAAGCCGCCTATGGTCGTCACGCCTGTGTGTGCGTATATGGCGTTCCATACGAAGATCATGACGAACGGCGAGACTATCTGGAATGCGACGAAGAGGACCCAGTCCATCCTATAGGCGATGTCGCTCTTTATCCCGATGCGCGCCCCGGCGAGGTACTTCGGAAGGTTCTCGAACATCACTTACCACTCCGCGAGCGCCTGGACCGCGAGTACAGCTTGCCCAAGATGTAACCGAGACCCGGGTCGGTGACCGAGTAGTTGAGAAGGTCCTTGTCTGCAAGCAGCCCGAGCACGCGCCTGCTCTTCTCCGCCTTGGCGTCTATCTCTATCCGTGCGAAGTTCTCCTTCTGTTCGAGCACCTTGCCGTACTTGGCCAGGTTGACAGCAGGCCTCCCGCCGAACTGCAGCCTGAGCTGCTTCTTGTTCCCGAACATCCTCTTCAGCTGGTCCTTGCTGCCGTTGAACAGCAGCCTGCCGTCGTCTATTAGCAGCACCCTCTCGGCGAGCAGCTCGACGTCGGCCGTGATGTGCGTCGATATCAGGAAAGTGGTCCTGTGGCGCTCGCGCATGTCCAGCAGCGCCTTCCTCAGCGCAAATGCCGACACCGCATCGACGCCTATCAGCGGCTCGTCCATTATGACTACCTTCGGCATGTGGAGCAGCGACGCGACCACGTTGCACTTCATCCGCTCTCCGAGCGAGAGAAGCCGCACCTGCCTCCTGTACACGTCCCTGAGGTTCATTATGCCGAGGAAGTAGTCGAGCCGCCTGTCAAAGTCCTTCTGCGGGATGCCGAACATGACGCGCATGTAGTTGAAGGTGTCGATTGGCGGCAGGCTCGGATAGAGCTGCGGGTGCGCGCCGAACACGACGCCTATCCTCTTCATGAGCCCGACCCGCTCGGCGTGCGGCTCCATGCCCAGCACAGATACCGTGCCGCGGTCTGGATAGATGATGCCGGTGAGCGTCTTTATGAGTGTCGACTTCCCGGCGCCGTTCTCTCCGAGCAGCGCAACGATCTCGCCCTCGCCGATATCGAAGCTCACTCCGCGGAGCGCCTGCTTGCTGTAGTACCTTCTCTTGAAGGCGCCAAGCACACCCTTGCCGGTGCCAACGTCATAGACCCTGAAGCTCTTGCTGACGTCGTATGCTGATATGACGGCGGCGCCCATGCTATCACTAAGCCTATTATGCCAAATCTTAAAAACAGCACGTCAGCGATGCCCGTTCATCTTCCGCGAGAACAGGAGATCCCCGCGCAGCCCCTCTATCTGGATGCGCGCGACGTCCTGCTTCTTCCTGAAATCAGGGACGAGCGAGTTCGCGAACTTCATCGAGTACGTGGAGTCGTATATCTCCTCCATGAAGTCGTAGTACATCTCGGCGTCCTTGAGCCTGTCGAGCCTCAGCGCCTCGAACGCCTTCCTCTTCAGCTCTCCGACGACGTCGAGCACCCCGAGCAGGTACTCTGCCTCGCCCTCGCCGAGGTCAGCCATGCTGGGTATCTTGTGTCTTGTTACTATACTATAGAATACTAGGGCCTCGACGTACTCCTGGTGGGACTGCAGCGTGTGGTACTCGAACCCTTTTTCCGTCTTCCTGAGCTTCGACATGCGCAGCTTCAGTTCCGCAAGCAGCGCGTCGGCCTTCTTCTTGTCGGCGACCTGCATCGCGGTTATGGACCTGCCGGCCAATCGGACTATGTCCGATGCAGCCATAAGGACGGCGTCCTTCCTGGTCTGCAGCTCGAGCAGCCTCTTCTCTATCTTATCAGCGTCAGGAATCATCTTACCATCTTTCCAATCTTATTCCTCCTTCCACTTTCAAATAGGTATTGCTGCGCGTAGCCCTCAAAACCTCCCCACCTCCTGCTTGCGAACTCGTGGATCGCCTTTATGCTCTTCTTCCTGCCTTTGAAGTAGACTCTCTCTACCACGCGCTTTATCCAGGTGTCTATCGGGAAGGCCTCGTACTTGTTGTAGCCCATGAGCAGGATGCAGTCGGCGACCTTGTCTCCGATCCCGTCCAACTCCATCAACTCCTCCTTCGCTTTCGCATAGTTCATCTTGTAGAACTTGCCGAGGTCCACGTTGTTGCTGCACTGTTCGGCGACGCTCCTGATGTACTTGGCACGGAAGCCCGTTCCGCACTTCATCAGCTCCTGGACCGTGGCCCTGGAAAGCGACTCGCTTGTCGGGAATAGATGGAAAACTTCGCCGTCCAGTTTCTGCTCCTCTCCGTACTCGTTGATTAGTCTCCTGATTATCAGGCGAATCCTCTTGATGTTGTTGAATTGCGAGACCAGGAAGCAGAGCGTCGTCTCCCACGGGTCGTTGTGCGTGACGCGCATGCCGTATAGCGCGCTTATTGCGTTGTCCATGAACTGGTCAGTGTTTATCTTCGCGTATATCTCCTGCAGGTCGTCGGTCAGGCCGAGCCTGGTGCGCACCTCGCGCTCGGCGCTCTGCCTCGTGTAGTCTCCCGAGTAGTCGAAGTTGATTATGCTGTCCCTGCTGTTGTTCTTCGCGCTCTCTACGTGTATCCTGCCCTTCTGCGTAACATAAGTCAGGAGCTCGAGCTTCTTGCCGACCGCTTTGTAGTCGGAGGAAAAGGTCAGCGGCTGGCCGCTCTCGATGCTCAAGCGCAGGTTGAAGTCGTTCGCGTATATCATGCCAACTCTCCGATCTTCTTCCTGACCTGCTTCGTGTCGTCCCTGCTCCTTACGGTCACTGTGCCGTCCTCAAGCGTCTGGAAGTCCACTGTTATCCCGTACGGGACGCCTATCTCGTCGGCCCTCGCATATCTCTTGCCTATGCTGGCGGTCTCCGAGTAGTATGCCGGGATGCGCAGCCTTGACAACTGCCCCATGACCTCCTTTGCCTTCGCGACGAGCTTGTCATCTTTCTGCAACGGAAAGACGCCATACTTGTAAGGAGCGAGCGCCTCGCTGAGCCGCAGCCACGGCCATCCCCTGTCGGCTCCCTGCTCGAACGCCGTGTCCAGTATGGCGAACAGCGGCCTGTCCATCCCTATGCTGAGCTCGACAACGTGTGCAAGCACCTTCTTGTCTCCGTTCAGCACCGAGAGGTCCTGGCCGGAGAGCTTCGCATGCGATGAGAGATCATAATCGGTCCTGTAGGCGAGCCCCGAGAGTTCGATGTACCCGTAGCTTGTCTTTACCTCAAGGTCGAAGTTGCACTTCGAGTAGTGCGGCGTCACCTCCACGTGCCTGTACCTGTACTTGCCCTCAGGGAAGCCTACCGCCTCGACGAACCTCTGTTCGAGGTGGAGCAGAAACGCGAACTGCTTGTTGGGTATCGTTCCGTCCTTGAGCAGCGAGCCTATAGTGACGGTCTCCTCCTTCTCCTTGCCCTTCCTGAGGACCGGTATCTTGGTGTTGAGCGCCTCCTTCTCATCCACGTCCCCCGGGAATCCATCCTTGTCATCTGGATCGAAGAAGAGCTCGACGTCCATCTGCGACAGCTCCCTAAGCCTGACGAGCTGCTGCCGCGGCGATATCTCATTCCGGTACGCCTTGCCCGCCTGCGTCACAGCGGCCGGCAGCTTCATGCTGTACCACCTGTACAGGTTCTTGAAGTCTATGAATATCCCCTGCGGCGTCTCGGGCCTGAGGTACATCGGTATCGCAGACGACGATGCGCCTGCGCTCGTCTTGAACAGAAGGTTGAACGTCTCTATCTTGGACCATGTCTGCTTGCCGCACCTCGGGCACTTTATGCCGTCGGCCTTGAGCTCCTTCTCTAGCTCCGCGTTGGACATCTTCTCGACTTTTCCGGCCGCGGCCGTGTCGCCCTTCTTCTCGTAGAACTCCTCAATGAGCTTGTCCGCCCTGTGCGCGGTCTTGCAGGAAGTGCATGTAGCAACGGGGTCGGTGAACGATGTCAGGTGCCCGCTCGCCTTGAAGACCGGTTCTGGCATGATGTTTGTCGTCTCCACTTCATACGCCCACAGCCTGTCTCCGAACGACCTTCTCCAGAGCGCCTCGAAGTTCCTCTTTATCCTGAGCCCTATCGGTCCGTAGTCGTAGAATCCGGCGACCTGCCCGTAGATGTCGAATGCCTGGAAGTAGATTCCGCGCCTAGCGATGATGTTACTTGCGTCCTTCTCTTCGTTCTCCATGCGAACCCACAACTAGAGTATCGAGACTAATGCCCCAACAAAATATATAATCCTACCCTACCACAGCACGCCTTTGTCGCTGCAGTCGTATTCTGCACCGCACGACATGCACCTTAGGTGGCAAGGCTGGATGTAGGTCATATCCTTGCCGCACTTCGGACACTTAACCGGTTCCATGCGTTCGGGCATAAGTACAGAGCAAGAACAAAGCTTATATATCAACGGCCCTGAATGAAACTCACCGATAACATGTCCTCAGCAGCCGGCGCAGCGTCGCATCTCTACCCGTTAAGGCGTGGCAGGGCGGAGCACGAGCAGAGGCCAAGCCCAGACTTCACCATCGCCGACTTCGAGGAGCTCGGCTTCAAGTCGCGCCTTAGGGTGCTGGCCAAGGCGATCAACGAGCCTCTGAGGGCGTCGGCGCATCTCTCGATGGTGCCCGGCAAGAGCTATCCGAACGGCGTGGAGATACTGAAGGACGTGTTCGCGTTCTTCGACGCGGACCCGCGCTGGGTTGAAGCGGACCCGAAAGAGACCGGCAGGTACCTGCCAACCGATGACAAGACATACATCTCATACGTGCACGAAACAGGACCTGGGGCAGGGCTAATGACGACCCTGGGAATCACAGCGCCATCAATGCCCGATGAGACCGACTACCTGCTCACATCTTTCGGAGTTGCGTCGCGCGGGTTCGTCGCAAGGTCGCTGATGGGGTTCATAGAAACAGGAGTGGATCCCAGAGACTTCTTCGGCACGGCGAGCAGGCGAGCCAAAACCGACCCGCAGGATAATTCCGTGAAGTTCCTTCTGTTCATGTACAAAAACAGGGCAAGGTCCGCGTCCGCCGTGGAGCTGGCAGTGGAACTCTACGGCAATCCACGCCGTTTCGTCACATCGTTCCTCGCCCGTTACGAGGCGCAGGGGCTCGTAACATACGAATCCGTCAACGAGGCGATCGGCGAGAGGAAGATGTACAAGTTCAACAAGCGCTGGGCACGCAGGCTGGCATCAGACGATGCAGCCTTGGATGGGGCGGTGCACGGGCAGCACCACGTAAAACCGGACGCCGCAGCCAAAGTAGTTAGAGGGATCGCAAGGTCTCACGCGAAGGCGATGACTGCAGACCAGTTATTGTCGTTTGCACCGGATAGCAGCAGGGACGGCGTGCTAAGGGCGATGGCGGCGCTAAAGATGATTCACCTCTCCTGCACCAGATCTGATATAAGGCTCACCCCTAAGGGGGCCAAACTCATAGAGGCCGTGGTCCTGCCGATGGTGGATGTCGCACACGATCCCCGACGCTTAAAGGCCATGCGCTACGAGGAGCTCACGCGACCGGACAGGATGGCGCTTCTTAACATCTATCGCCTGAAGAAGGAGCGCGTAGGCCGCACGAAGGCACAGGTCCTGAAATCCCTGCCGAAAGAGGGAACGGGCATCACGGCAGAGGAGTGCGCCTTGAGGACCCACAGGAACAGGTCCACTATCCACAGGGTCCTCACAGATCTTCGAAAGGAGGGCCGTGTCGTCAACGTGCCCGGCTGCCGCTGGCTCAAGGTAATGCCGAAGCCGCGCGACACCGCACCGCTAATGTCCGTGCACAGAAGCGCATCAAGACTGCCGACAGCGGCACCCACAAAGCGCGCGCTAGTCGTAGCCTGATTCTTGTAAAAAGGTGGGAGGTGCGCAGCGAAAGAGGGGAGGGATCTAAAAGAGTGCTGCGCACCCGTGATTGCATGGTTTTACAGTGATCTTGAACGTCACGAGGTGACGCTAGATCCGATCACTGCCCCACTATCCCTTTCTCTCGACAGGCTTTATAAACATTGATTCCAGAATGCGGTTTTTCTGACCAAACAAAGTCTGATAAAAAGGCCCTGTTTTTGCCAAAGCTTTAATAAGCTACTATCCTCATTTTATCAGGGTCCAGACTGGTCATATGCCTAGGGTATTGAAGAACCGGGAAGAGATGAAGACGGAGGTCCTGCGCCTCCTGAGCGTCGACGCAAGGATGTCCATAAGGGACCTCGCAGCGGCGCTCAAGGTCTCGAAGGCCACGGCCTACAACATCTTCCAGGAGGTTGTAAAGGAGTACGACCTGCACTTCACGCCGGAGATAAACATCGGTGAGCTATGGCGCTACGAGTTCGTCAAGCAGGCCAGGACGCACAGCAAGAAGGAGATCCTCGAGGACATCGTCGACACCGTGCCGCTGATAGGCTTCGAGGAGTACGTCATACTGCTGAAGTTCTCGAAGAAGGTGCCGAAGGAGGAGCAGCTCCTGAAGGCGCTGGGCGACTCGTTCATGCCGCAGTTCGTCGCTAGGCTGCGCGGCAACTACGATTTCATCATATACCTGGTCGCAAGGGAGTACTACGAGGTCGCGAGTTTCCTTATAGATGTGGGCAAGAAGCTCAAGGGCTTCCAGTTCACAACCGACCTCCAGAGGCTGGACCGCGGATACGGCTTCTTCCCGCTCAAGACGGAGCTCATAAAGCAGTTCAACCTTTTCGACACCTACCTAAACCTGCTCGTCGGCCTGAACGAGAACGGCCGCGCGACGCTGAGCGAGATAGGCAGGGAGTCGAAGAAGAAGACCGGGTCTGCGCAGATGCTCTATGCGTACGAACGTCTCAAGAAGACGGGCATACTGCAGCGCGTCACATACTACGAGGGCAAGCCGAAGAACGTCGTCGACGCCATGATCCAGATAAGCATAACAGACCACTACGCATACCAGCAGAGCAAGACCAAGTGGCACATGGAGATGGTCAAGGGATACGAGAAGAGGCACAACGAGTACACCTACATGTGCGACATATCCTCGCCGCTCGGCTTCCTGATGTTCATGAGCTTCGACAACGGTGACGACGCCGAGAAGTTCGTGGACAGGCTCAAGGCGGTCTACAAGGGCGTCGACATAACCTACTACACCCTAACGGAGGTGCTCATGGGCCACCTCGGCATACGCGACTTCGACATGCGCTACACCGGTCAGTACCAGATGCTCGAGCGCCTGAAGCTGGTGCCTAGGCTAAGCACCAGGCAGCCAAAAACCGCAGCAGTAGAGAATCCGAATCTGCAAGACGAAGAAGCACCTATCTAGAAGAGCTTTGCCAATATCCCTTTGCTTAACTTGACCCTTCCGTGAAAATCGTCGGTCAGCCTTGCGCCAGAACCAGTCACGCTGGCTCGCGGGCAGAGGTTCTCGTGACATGCAACGAAAGTCACTGTGTTCTTGCCACCATATATCTTCATTTTCCTCACGTGATTAAGTATAACATGCTCTCTTTTTAAACCAATCCCATCGAATCGTCTAAATAAGCCAAATAAACGACTGTAAAACCGGAATCCTGCGTTCCGACGACAAAACTCACTTTGGCTTCCTAGCCGTTTATTTCGGCGACACGATAGCCTTATAAGACAATCGGGACAAAGTAAGAATCCGTGATGATGATGTTGCAGGGAGCAAGACTCGGTGGACACAGCACAGAAGCGCCCAGACTTCTGCGGGCGAGCAGGAGATTCGAGGATGAACTCGGACCAATGAAGCAGAGCGTCCTCGCCACAGCTGGGCTGGTCAGGAGGGCGGACAGGCGCGGCGCAGCGGTTAGCACAGAGATCCACTTCTATTCCGG
>JASHUB010000037.1 GCA_030040265.1 Microcaldota archaeon | reverse complement strand
TCCCTGCTATAATTTTCCTTTCCATTCGATCATCCTCCGCTTAGGAAGATGATTCTATTACACCATAAAGTTAATAGATATTGTGAAATAAGTTATTAACTTATCACGAAGCAGGGCCCAAAATTAATAATTCCGGCCATTCTGGTGGAAAAATGAGGATACTAAGCATATCACTAGACGACGAATCGATGAGGCTGATCAACGAGACACAGAGGAAGCTGGGTTTCAGGTCGAGGTCAAGGATGCTGCGCACCGCGATAACGAGCATGATAAAGGACTACCAGACCATGGACATGCTCAAGGGCAAGGTCGAGTGTGTATTCGTGGTGACTTACAGGGACGCCGAGAAGAACAAGGTGACAGACATCTTCGAGGGTTACGAGAGTGCCATCGAGACGGAGCTGCACCACCACCATGCGGGCATGGCGATAGACGTGCTCAACATAAGCGCAGACGCCTCAAAGGTGAGGGACTTCTTCGGCGCGCTCAAGAGGAGCAAGGCGGTGAAGTCGGTGATGTACACCACCGTAAGACAGGGCGCCCAGGCGTAAAAACGCTTCTCGAGGCACGTTTATAAAGGTCGACGGCTTTCTGATAGTCATGTCAGCAGGAGAGATAACGATACGCGGTTACCAGCTAACGCGATGGCAAGAGGCCCGATCGAACGCGCATATGGTGCTCTGGCACTTGGTACGCCGGCCAAATCCCATGGCGGGCGGAAGGGCATTTATTGCGTTTACTGATTACAGTGCCGGGAGCGAGTACACCTCTGAGAAAGCAGTTTACGCCGCTTTCGCAGAGCAGTTCGGAACCCCGAAGTCCGTCCTGTACCCATTCTGCGGTGTCGATGTAACCCCATCAAACGTGTTTCCCAACGTGACTTACGTTGACCACTCCCCAGAGGCTGTAAAAACGCTCACGGGACTGGGCAAGAGCGTTGTCGCCGGAGACATATTCACCTACTCTCCTAAAGAAAGGCACGACGTTTTGGTGCTGCGAGGTTCGACAGAGCTTCAACCCAGTGAACTCGAGGAGATATTAAAGCTCGTAAACAAAGGCGGTTTTGTCATTGTAGGTCCAGGCTCGGCATGGGTACCTTCTCTGAGATGGCTCAGGGACCATCATCGCATAGTCGGAACCGTCGAAGTGGGGGAAGGTGGAAAGGCCACTCTCAGCAAAGACCTCTCAAGACTCCTGACCTACTACGAAAGCTGGAGCGAAATGAATAGAGAGGACCCAAAGAGGCTGTCCGACGCATTCGAGGGGCTGCAGGAGAGCCTCAAGGCGATAGGCCGGGACCAGCGGACTTATCCCTGGTGGCGACCGTATGATCAGTTAAGCCACTTGAAGTTCTGGCTGACACGCGACTTCGAGGTTCTTAAAAGGTCTCCGGGTTGGTACATATTCGAGGTAGTGTAGTATGCCAGCAACTCGCATCGTAGCGGCAGGTCCCGACGTTGACCACGCGCTAACCAGCGCAATGCGCCCCGTGCCTCCGGCATGCAGGCCTATCATGGGGAGCAGCTGTGCAAGGCTGATCCGTGCAGACAGGCGCGGGATATCAAACGCAAAAGCCCGCTTTGCACGCCGGGAGCTTTGGCACGGACAGAGTAATCCAACCGATGACCGCACCGTCGAAATCGCATCACAGGAGATGAGGACAGACCTTTTCGATCTGCTCACGGCGGTCGGCAGGAGGTTCCCCGGGAAGACTCTCGAGGTGCTGTACGAGGGATGTGGCTTCAGCGCGATACCGGAAGAGCTCGAGAAGAAAGGCGTCGAGCTCGGCGTAGCTGTGCGCACCACCCGAACCGACATCTACACGCCAAAACAGTTCAGTGACATAGTAAACAGCGATCATATTCGGATAAGGACCGATAATTACGTCCAGGCAGCCCCTGAGGAAATAGTGGAGGCAATGGGCGAGCAGCGGTTCCACCTGATACTATCCGTATTCGGCGGGATGACGTACACGGCACTTCCGAAAGTCAAGGGCCTGTACAGCCTGTGCAGCAGCCTGGCTCCTGGCGGCGTTGCTTACATAACGACCATTGAGCATCACAAAGTGGATATCGGGACAGGGCACCCTCCCGGCATCCCACTGCTCCCCAGCAGCCCGAGTGTAAGCGCGTTCTTCAAGAGGAACGAAGGAAGGCTGCTCGCAGAGGACGGGATGGAACAGTGTTTTGCCGGCGAGCGAGGAGAAACCGTGGTCAACGTGTACATGGGTACGGTCAGGATAACCCGCGAGCTCAACGGCTCTTTATCAACGGAGGGTCTGCCATACTTCCACGTTCCGCGCAAGAAAACAGCTGCGATATAGGCGTTCCGCATCTCGGTAGAACGGAGGAACGTATTTAAACCTTCTCTTTCATATCTATTGCTGGTGCATGTATGCACGCAATGAGCTTGTAGAGGTAATTTTCTAAGCTCCTATTGCTGTGAAGAAACCAACCCGTTAGGGTTGCCCACCTCTCTTGCAAACGTGTATGCACAAGTGGCGTCGTAAGATGATGTAACCGTCGACAAGACGCTTATGAGATTGCGCTTTTCGCAATTGATTCGAGGAGAAGCAAGCTTGCAATTTAAGCCACCTAGAGGATGGCTTGGCTCTAGTAACGACGAAGGTCGTGGCAAGCTGCGATAAGCCCGGGGTAGACGCATGTCAGTCCTTGAACCCGGGATTACCGAATGGTGCACTATGTTAAGTGGTGCATGTACACGCGGGGAACCGAAATATCCTAGTACCCGCAGGAGAAGAAATCGAATGAGATTCCGTTAGTAATGCGAATGAAAGCGGATCAGAGCAAACTGAATCCTGCATGGCAACGTGCACGGAGATGTGGTGAAGCGTTTAGTGCTGTTGTGTGAACCGAAGGCGTTGGAAAGCGCCGCCAAAGAGAGTGACAGCCTCGTAAGTAAGGCACAACGGGATGAGCTTCGATAGAGTAGCACGGCTTGAGTATGTCGTGCGAAGACGGGGGCATTAAACTCCAACTCTAAATATTGACTAGAGACCGATAGTGAACAAGTAGTGCGAACGAAAGCTGAAAAGAACCTACACGAGTAGGGCTGAAAAGATCTGAAACTAGGTGGTTACGAGAAGATACGGCATGGAAGGAAAGAAGTGGACCGAAGAGAAGGTAGTAATGCCGGATCGAGGTTCATGGACCAGTGTCGTGTCCTTCTTCTCGAAGCAAGAGCCAGGGAGTGTATGGGAGTGGCAAGTCTATATGACGCAGTGAAAGCGAGGGGGCGAAAGCAATGAGGCCCCGGGCATGAAAATGCCTAAGTCACTTCTATACGACCCGAAGCCATTGCGAACTACGCTCGGCCAGGGCGAAGTCGGGTTGACGCCCGATGGAGGCCCGCAACCTGTCATGGTATATCCTGTTGGGTGAGCTGAGGGTAGGGGCGATAGACCATTCGAGCATGGCAATAGCGGGTCCCCCCAGAAGTATCTTTAGGATAGCTCCAGGCGAGCTTGCACGCACGGTAGAGCGACCGATTATAAGGCACGGGGTCGAAAGGCCCCACCTTGCAGTCAAACTCCGAATGTGCGTGCTGCGTAGACCCTGGGAGTCGGCGGCGTTGGGTAAGCTAGCGTCGCGAGACGGCAAAGACCGTGACAGTGGTTAAGGTCCCCAAATCCTAATTAAGTGTGTTGAAGTAGGGCGTTGTCACAGACAGTCGGGAGGTAGGCTCAGAAGCAGCCACCCTTTAAAAAACGCGTAATAGCGTACCGATTGAGATGATGCTCTGCGAAGATGGACGGGGCTAAATTAGGTACCGAGACCACCGCGCCGAAAGGCGGGTATGGGGGCGTGCTATACGGCTAGAAGTGCGGACTTGCGTTCGCATGGACTGTATAGCAGTGAAAATCCTGGTGTTAGTAATAGCATAATTTGGTGAGAATCCAAATCCCCGGAAGCACAAGGTTTTCCTTGCGATGATTGTCAGCAGGGAGTTAGCCGATCCTAAGGCCGTAGCCAATGACTAACGGCCAAAAGGGAAGCCGGTCAATATTCCGGCGCTTGATACGTAGGAGTGGCAACACAAGGTGGATTTCTGACGCTTGAGGACAGGCCTTAAAGAAGTGCAAACGGCTGTGGAGTCTCGTTATGAGGAGAAACAGCTAAATGAACTGAGAAAGCCGAATTCTTGAGCCCGTGAAAAGGGAATCCGCAACGATCGTATCAATCCGTACCTAGAACCAGTACAGGTGCTGCTGGCCGAAAAGGCCAAGGGGTGTCGGGAGAACCCAGGTTAGGGAAATCGGCAAAATAGTGGCGTATGTTTTCTATAAGCCATGTCTGCGCTTGGGAAGTGCAGATAGCATTGACTAGGGGGGAACGACTGTTTAGCAAAAACACAACTCGCCGCAAAGTCGTAAGGCTTGGTACAGCGGGTGACGCCTGCTCACCGCTAGTATGTGAAACGCCCTTACAAAGGCGCTAAACGCTAGCAAAGAGCGGGAGTAACTCTGACTCTCTTAAGGTAGCGTAATACCTCGTCGCTTAATCGGCGACTTGCATGAAGGGCGTAACGATTCCCCCACTGTCCCGATCTGGGACCCGGTGAACTCACTACGCGGTGTACATGCCGCGTTCTTCCTGTGGGAAATGAAGACTCCATGAAGCTTGACTATAGTCTGTTGTTGCCGTGTTACAAGCACTGCACAGCGTAAGTGGGAGCGTCGAAGTCGCGGTTTCGGCTGCGATGGAGCGACAATGTAACACCACTCTATGTTTGTTGCATGACTCACCTCGAAAGGGGGACAGCTGCAGATGGATAGTTAGACTGGGCGGTTGCTTTCGATAAGGAAACGAAAGTGGCCAACGCTCTGCTTAGAAGGGTTGGGAACCCTTCGTGAAGCTAAAAGGCATATGCAGGGCTGACTGTATCCCGAAAAGCGGGGGATGCAGACACGAAAGTGGGGCTTAACGAACTCTGGAGGCTCTTTTAATGGGGCCCCAGACTATCAAACAAGTTACTCTGGAGGTAACCGGTTCGTGGCCGGTGATAGTTCGCATAGACCCGGCCGTTTGATACACCGATATGGGCTTAGGTCATCCTGGTGGTGCAGGAGCCACCAAGGGCTGGACTGCTCGTCCATTAAAGACCTACAAGAGCTGAGTTCAGTACGCCGCGAGGCAGTACGGTAGTATCTACAGGAAGTGTCAGTATCAGAGGATAAGCTGTTTTTAGTACGAGAGGAACGGAACAGCGGCGCCTCCGGTTTACGGGTTGTCTATATGGCATTGCCCGGTAGCTGCGCGCTAAGCGGATAAGCCCTGAAAGCATCTAAGGACGAAGCCGCATCCGGAACGAGATACTAGGTTGGTCATAGTCCATGACCTTGATAGGGTGGGCGTGTAAACGGGGAGCTTCGGCGACTCGTGAGCGCACCACTACTAAAAACTAATTTAGCAAGCTTGCTCTCCTCATTTTTTCTGTTTTAGAGGATTAGCGTTAGCGCCGCCAGTTCTACTGGTAGCCGCCGTCTACGACCAGGAGCTCTCCGTTCACGAAGCTCGCGTCGTCTGATGCGAGGAAGAGCACGGGCTTCGCGATCTCGTCCGGGTCGCAGAACCTGCCGATGAATACCCTTTCTGCTTCGGTCTTGAGGAAGTCCTGCGGCAGAGTCAGGTTCATCTCCGTGTTCACCCAGCCCGGAGCGACGGCATTGACCAGGATGTTGTACCTGCCCAGCTCCTTCGCAAGCGCCTTCGAGAACATCACCACGCCCGCCTTCGCGGCCGCGTAGTCTATCGATGTCGGCTTGTATGTGTTCACCGCGCTTGTGGATGAGATGTTGATTATCCTGCCGTACTTCTGCTTCTTCATGTGCTCCACGGCATACTTGCAGCAGAAGTACACTCCGTCGAGGTCCACAGCGAGGGTCTTTTTCCACTGCTCTGTTGTCCTCTCATCGAACGGTGCGTCAAAGACGATCCCGGCGTTGTTCACCAGGACGTCGATCCTTCCGAACTCCTTCACGATCTGGCCTATCATCTTCTTGACTTGCGCTTCATCAGAAACGTCGCACTTTATCGGCATCGCATCTGAGCCCGAAGCCTTTATCGACTTGACGACCTCCTCCGCCTTTGCTTTCTCCTTTGTGTAGTTGACGGCGACCTTTGCGCCATCCTTGCCGAAGGCCAGGGCTATCGCCCTTCCTATGCCCCTGCTGGCTCCGGTGACCAGCACTACCTTCCCCGAGAACCTCATAAGAAAGGATTAGCATGCCAAAATTATTAAACCGAGGTTGTCCGAATGCCAGTTATCCGCCAGCATCGTGGGCATTATAGCTATGCTGGCAGCGCCTGCCTCGCTACCAGACTCCCGGAACGTACGCCTTCACTTCGCCGCTGTACTTGTCGTACTCTGCGCCGAACGCTTCACGCATGAACCCGTTCTCCTGCCTTATCCTGATGAGCGAGAATGCAACGGCGAACGGTATGGCGATCAGTCCTCCTACAGTGCCGGTCGCTACCGCAGAACCGATTATCCCAAGTGTTATGCCAGAGTAGATGGGATGCCTTACCAGGGCGTACGGCCCTGTCTTTATCAGCTGGTGCCCCTCCTTGATCTGTATCCTGCCGCTCCAATTGCTTCCCAGATGTATCCTGGCCCACACGGCAAACCCCAGTCCGATGACGGTCAATGCTATCCCTGCGTACCACACCATCTGCAGGCCCGGCAGGAACCGCAATCCCAGCGGATATGCCTGGAAGTTCTCGACTACCAGGGCAAGCGCGACCAGGAGCAGCAGGGTCTGCATCCTGCTCTCCATGAACGACTGCTTCTTCACCGACTTCCTGCCCCGTCCCTTCATCCCCTCATACGCTGCGGAGATGAACCAGTATGCCCAGAAGCAGGCCCAGAGCGCAAATATCGCCGGATCGACCGATGTCATGAGATTCTCCCATCACTATGCTGTGTCAAAGTATTAAAGCCCCGACCTCGTGCGCTCACGCCGCAGCCGGAACGCGCCGCCTTCCTGCCTTGGGTGCCGGATCCCTGCGAGCGCCTTTCAGCGTGTCTAGAGAATCGTGCTTTAGGTATGCCCTCCTCGGCTGCTCGCCGTGCTCTTCCTCCCAACGCCTCACGTACCTCAGCACTGTGTTGTGGCCAAAACCCAAATCATCGCCTATCGCGCTTGCGGTCTCCTTGCCTATCCTGCTCACCATCTCATCTACCTCTGCGCTTGTAGGTATATTCCTGCCGTTCGGCGGGATATTCTCCTTCCTTCTGTGGTACGATACCGCACCGGAAGTCACGCCCAGCTTCTTGGCGATGAACCCATCGGGTTTCTTCTTGACTTTTGCAAGCCTGACTATCTCCTTGTGCAGCCACTCCGTGTCGTGGTGTAGTTGCCCTTTCCTCCTCTTCTCGCCTTTTGCCAACGGCTCGGCCTTTCTCCTCGGCTTCTCCAGCTTCTCGAGCGATATCTCATCCTTGTGCTGCAGCAGGAATGTTATCGTATCAGCATACAGTCTGGTTCGATACTTCTTCATCACATCCTCGCCGGGAGACGCTCCAGTCTGGATAACTGTCCTAAACAGGCACCACTTATTGTAAACCGTAAGTGGATCTACAGTCAACCGGCCGGCCGCTTCGCCCACCGGCCTATGTCCGATGTACGCTTGCAACAGAACCATCTCATCTGCAGCTGACAGCGGCTTCCTTCTCCTCGCCCTCTCGACCCCCGCCTTGAGCATCTCTGCTTGACGCTCGTCATTGCTCACGACACCTTCACCGCGCACCGTTCTGGCGAGCTCCGACCGCAGCCTGGCTGCTTCAGCATCGTCCTTCAGCAGCCTCCTCTCGCACCTCCTGCAGTACTTCACTGCCTTTCCATCCTCAAACCTCCTGGAGAGCAGCGCGCCGTCAACTTTGCAGAACAAGTCGGAAGGCATGTGGGATCATCGCGCCGCTGGTTTTATGGCCCTGAGGATGGCGTCGGACCTCGCCCTGCTTGCGTCCATGTCTCGCACAAGGCTGAATATCTCCTCGATGTATACCCGGCCCGCTTCCTTCAGCCTTGCGGCAGTCTGCGGCCCATAAGGCCTGCGCTTTGAGAATTCCAGCTCGGTGCTGAATGTCGACCACAATCTCTGTCTCTCCTCGAAGAGGTTGGGATTCTCTGCGCATCTCTGTCTAAGTGGTCGGAGCAGCTCGGCCACCGTCTGTGGGCTATTGCTGTCTGCTACTGCCTGGGCCGCCCTGCTGGCAAGTGTCGCCACAGGTGTCCTAGTCTCTGCCATTTGCTCACGCTAACAATCTATTTTTCCTGCTATTTAAACCAGCCTAAGGATTTGTCCACTGGCTTATGCGGGTGCGTCTGCAAGGAACTGCGCTCCAGGCGTTGTGGCAGTAGCAGCGCGCAGGGCATCTTCGAGTGCCGCCTGCTTGTTGCCCTTGTCATCAAGTCCGCGCCTTCCGACGTCGCTCAGCGCAACGTGGACCCATTCGTTGGCGACCACCACGCCACCCTGCTTCTTTATGCCGGTGACGTTGGCCAAGCCATCCTGGCCCAGCTTCCACAGAAGCTGTATCGTCGGTGCGTCTAGCGCCCCTTGACCGGTGCCTCTGTAGTGGGCGTCCCTGCCGTCGCGCGGCAGTCCGCTGAGTGCGCTGTATTCCTTCCCGCTTAATTTCGGTGCTTTTCCAGGCAATAATGGCAAATTTACCACTGATACAACCTCTGTTTTCTACCTATATATTATCGATTCCAGAAACGTTTATTTTCCCACGCCGCTCCCCCGAGCATGCGCGAGGATTTATATGA
The DNA here is from genome assembly GCA_030040265.1 of Microcaldota archaeon. Taxonomy (GTDB): domain Archaea; phylum Micrarchaeota; class Micrarchaeia; order Micrarchaeales; family CABMGC01; genus JAKAWC01. The sequence continues at coordinate 2,937 of JASHUB010000037.1, read as the reverse complement.
GGGGCAGCATCTTTATATACGTTTTCCCGGAGGCGCTCAGGCGTCCCCCCGATCACTGCTGCCCGTGTTTCTCGAGCGCCTCAGCAATCGTTACGACACCGCCATCCTGCGGGTCGGCCTCCTCACGGTCCCTTTTAGCAAGCATCAGGACCATCTTCTGGCCGGGCACGTAGACCTCGATCTCCCCCTTCTCTGGTATGATCACGGTGCGCTGCTCTATCCAATGTTTCTCCAGAAGATGCTGGGCATGCAGCCTGAGCACCGTGCCTCTCCTTACCCTGTCAAGCTCCTTTATCGGCAGCCCGGGGAGTTCGCTCGGCGCGGTGCCTGGCTTTGCGTTCGCCTTGAACACTTCAGCAGCGGTAAGAGCGAGTTCCATCTCCTTCTCTGTGGTCATCGTCTCTACGGTCGGGACTGGTTCCAGCACCGCGAATAGAGCCTCGCAGTCCTCAGCGATTATGTCGATCTGCGCCCTAGGCCCCCTGAGCCCGGGCACTAGCGTGACCAAGCCATCGGTACCCTCGGGAACGTCCCTTGCGGCGAGATACGACTTGACGTCAACGCTTCTGATGACGAAGTCGGTCAGCTCATTGTCCGTAGGGCCCACGCTTATGGTTATCGACTCGAGCGTCCGCGTAGTAACGCCATCTCCAGTCTCCTCCTTGTAATTGATTGTCTTTACCCTCCCGTCTGTGGGTTCTTTCTTGAGGAGCTGGTCAATGAGCGCATGCATTGTGCTCTCGTCAAATCGTGCAAGCCCCTTTATCGCCTTCGCCCCTTCCCTGAACAGGCCCTTTATTGAACCCTCCACGTCTCCGCCGTGGGACAACAGCTCGAGCAGCGCGATGTACCGGCCCACCCTTACCTGTTCATCGAATAGGTCCTTCTCCACCAAGTGGTAAGCATGAAGCCTGAACTCATCGCCGTTCCTTATCTCAGCAAACGTTTCGTGCAGCAACCTGGCGAGATGCCTTTTGTCCATGTCCGTCCATATGACCTCCCGCGCGAATTCCTTCAGGCCCCCATACTCCTTTTCCTCAGAGTGCCTCATCGCGATCGCAGTCATGCGTGCCAGGGCGAGGGTGACGATCACCCTCTGCGCATGCCCTTCCTGCACTATGCCGAGCCGCTTGTTTTCAGGTATCTCTTTCTGCCGTTGAACAAGCACCTGTCTAAGATAATAAGTTGCAGTTCCGATCGAGACTACCACATCGAGCCTGGCCGGGTTCTCGGTCAGCAGGTCCTCATTCACCACTATGCTCCTGTTCCTCAGGCTTACATCAACGTCTTCCCCTTTGTCGCCAGGCGCAACCACATACACCTTTGGAATAAGCGTCGGCACCTCGAAGTGAGCCAGGTCCTCCCCGACTATCCTTGCCAGGAAGTCCCTCACGCGAAGCACAAGATCCTTTCTGCTATCCAGGCTGAGTCTTTCGTTGCCTGGGCCACGGCTTGCATTCGCCAGTGCCTCAGCTCCGTCCCCTTTCCCCAAAACCTGCGGCGCTACTGCTGGCGCGTCAGATTTAGGCTCCACTCTAGCAGCCATGTTTAATAGAACGTCCCTAGTCATTATTAAAGGTTGCCATCGGTTCGTCTTTTTGCGACTTTAAGAAGTAGCGCTCTAGAACGCTTCTATGACCGAGACGTTCACGCCGCGGGACTGGGCGAAGTTTCCTATCCCAGGGATGAAAGACTCTTCCATTATGCCGAGCTCAGCGCGGCTGCGCGCAACCACCAGAAGCTGTTCAACGTGCAATCCAGTCACGCCAAGCTTAACCTGGCCGAGAGTCTCCTCCGCATCGCTCAGCTGCGTTGTGTATGTCATATTTGGCCTGAACAACGCGGGGTTGATCTTAAGTTCCTTCTTGATTGATTCCGGCTCGGCCACGAGTCTCTTTCCGATTGCCTCAAACGTTGGGCCATACTCCTCCAACGTGAACGGCAGCAGTATCGTCTGGATCTTAGGTGACGGAGGCTTTCCTCCAGAAGCGTCGTTGAGTTTGCCTGCCCCCACGAAGCGCGGGACTACAGGCTTCCTGAGAATGTCGCCAAGTTCGGTAGCGTGTGCGATGGCCGTCGTTTCTGTAACCTTATCGACGTCCGCTGGATTTTCTTCGGAGATGAACCTAGGGACGTGTCCCTTCATTCTTGATATAAGGACGGCGTCGACGTCGACGTGGGCCACTACCGGAGCCTTTACGCGCGCCGCGTTAACGGCCTTCACCGCCTCAAACGATGCCTTGCAGTCTCCGTGCCCTACGGTGTACGTAGTGCCTAGTCCATCAGCATCGATCTCCAAAGCTCTAGGATTCTTGACAAACGCCTCAGTAAACCTCGGATCCCCGCATGCGACAAGCTTGGTCACGTCTGTAGGCCCTTCAGAGATTGACTTCTCGCCTGCCCTGAACACAGGTCCGAATAGCCTGTACATTACAGGATTTGCACCGTTTCCCAGTGATTTCTGGCTAACCGCCATATGCTCGCTTCTTGGCTTTTACGCCGGATTCTTCAATATTATTGTGACTTTTCTCCCTTAAATATCCTCGTATGAAACTGTTTTTTGTCGCCAGTTCGTCACAAAACGTAAGAAGTAGGAAGTAAAGGCTTAAAAACCATGTACAAACCGCACGTTTCCCAAAATACCCTGCCTCGACGTCAGTCCTTGGCCTGGTCCACGTGCACCGCGCTGCCGACGAACGGCTTAGCCTTCAGTTTGTTGGTGTCCACCAGCCCCTGCCTGTACTCGGATGCATCGAGCGAGACGACTTTGACCTTGTGGATGCCAATGACGCCTATCGCCACCTCTATGTCAGGCATGAGCTCCTCTATGCTGTCCGCCTGCACGGTGTACATCTCGCCCAGCTCTGCGCCGGCCACCTTCGCTATCCTCTCGTACTTCGAGTCCGATGCACGGGTGACTGCAAGGACGTGCTCTCC
>JASHUB010000036.1 GCA_030040265.1 Microcaldota archaeon | reverse complement strand
TGTCATCTCCTTGACATCGTTTATCGTGCCGAGCACATTCGAGACGTATGTCACGGCGACGATCTTCGGCCTTAGCTCGAGCTTCTTCTTGTAATCGTCCATGTCAAGGAAGGCGTTGTCCTTCAGCTTTATGTAGTCGAGAACCGCACCCTTCCTTTTAGCGAGGAGCTGCCACGGCACTATGTTGCTGTGGTGCTCCATCTCGCTTATGAGTATGTGGTCGCCCTTCTTCAGTCTCTGCTCCCCGTACGTGAGCGCTACTATGTTCAGGCCTTCCGTTGTGTTCCTGTTGTAGATTATGCTGCGAGGCGACTTCGCGTTTATCAGCTTCGCTGCAAGCTCCTTCGAGTGCCAGTACACTGACGTCGCCTCCTCGGATATCCTGTAGACTCCACGGTGTATGTTCGCGTTGTAGCGCTTGTAGTAGTTGCTTACAGCGTCGATGACCTGTATCGGCTTCTGCGACGTCGCCGCGCTGTCAAGATACGTGAGCGGCTTCCCCTCGAAGCTCGTGCCGAGAATGGGGAAATCCTTCCTGATCTTATCGAAATCCGCCGGCATCATCACGCCTTGTATCCCTTCGACTCGATCTCCTCGATCAGGTCCTTGCCGCCCTCCCTGGTTATCTTGCCGTCGTGCATTATGTGCACGTACTCCGGCTCCATGTACTTCAGGATCCTGCTGTAGTGCGTTATGAGGAGTATGCCCGCCTTTGTATTCTTCCTTATCTCGTTTATCTTCGCTGCGACAAGCTTTATCGCATCGACGTCGAGCCCGGAGTCTGGCTCGTCGAGTATCGCTATCTTGGGCTTGAGCATGGCCATCTGCAGGACCTCGACCTTCTTCTTCTCTCCTCCGGAGAATCCGAAGTTGAGCGACCTGTTAACGAGGTCCTCCTTGATCTTGAGGCTCTCCGCATTCGACTTGACCTCGTTGAGGAAGTCCTTGAACGGCGCGTTGTCCTTCGAGACCGCGCCCCTTGCCGTGTTCAGGAAGTTTATCACTCCGAGCCCGTCGACCTCGATGGGATTCTGGAAGCCGAGGAAGAGCCCGAGCTTCGCGATCTTGTCTGTTGAAAGGTCTTTTATGCTCTTGCCGTCCACAAGTATGTCTCCTTCTTTTATCAAGTACGCAGGATGCCCCATGATCGCTTTCGAGAGCGACGTCTTTCCGCTGCCGTTCGGCCCCATGAGCACGTGGAACTCCCCTTCGTTCATGGCGAGGTCCAGCCCCTTTATCACTTCCTTGTCTTCGATGAAGACGTGCAGGTTCTTTATCTCTAGTTTCATGTCATTCACGCTTTTTGGACCAACCAGAACTTCTCTATGTCCGTGTTTGGCACCATTCCGAAAGTCTTCTTGTTGAGCTTTTCGAGCAGGACCGATACTATTACCTCCTTTGCCTTGACGTTGCTGATGTTGGTCAGGTACTTCGATAGGAAACCGATTATGTACAGGCGCCTAGCTTCATCCTCAGGTATGCCCCTTGACGTCATGTAGAACAGGACGTCATTGCTTATCGGTGCTGTTCCTGCGGAGTGCGATGCGGATACCTCGTTGCTGTAATCTATGGACATGTCAGGAAGTGCCTCTATTCTCGACTCCGGGTCAAGAAGCAGGCCATGCTGGTTGACCTGAGAGCCGACGCCACGTGCACCCTCAACTATCTTCGCGAATCCCTTCAGGACGCACAACGACTTTCCACTCATCACAGCGCCTGAGTCGACTCTGCCTATCGAGTATGGTTTCTCGTTTGTGACATTGGTTGCCATGTCGAACTTTTGACCGTCCGAGCCGAATGCAACCTCCGATACCTGTATCTTCCCGTGTTCTGCCGCGGTGAAGTTTGCCCTCGATCTTGTGTGCCCGCCTCCGATGTAAGCCATGTTGACTCGCACTTCTGCGCGCTCGCCGATCCTGCCCTTGCAGAGGTTGCCAACGTCGGTCATCCCGTTCTCATCGTGGAGGATGTTGAGCTCAACTTTGCTGTTCTTGCCGGCAGAGAGTTCGTGCAGCGGTGCGACAACCGACTGCTCTTTCGATGCAGAGAAATAGTATTCGGAAAGTTCCAGCGAAGCGTTATCGCCGACCGCCATTGAGATGAATATCGGCAGCGGAGAGTGATTCACTGAAAGGAGGTTCAACGATGCCTTCTGCTTGTCAGGTACTCTGATCACGATAGCGCTTTTCGCGTAAGCGTGCACGAACGATGCGACCTTGTCCTCTCCTGGCATGTAATGCCTGGACATCGGGTCCACCATTCCCGCGTCTGATATCTCGATGTTCTTCGACGCGGATCTTATTTCGGAATCGGTGATGATAAGGTCGAACTTAATCTTCAGCGACTCCGAGAGCTTCTTCGCCAGAGCCTCGGCCTCCTTGCTTGGTTTTAGGTCTACGCTCTCCGGCATCCTGAGGTTTATCATGTACCTCTTATAGAGCTCGCTCGTCTCGAACGGCATTGCCTTATAGTGCCCAATAGCCTCTTCAACAAATTCCTTGTGCTGCAAGAAAATCCCTTAACCTACGGCGTTCGTCATGTCGAGCTTGATGAGCCTCTTAAGCTCTATAGAGTACTCAAGCGGCAGTATCTTCGCGAGGTCGTTTATGAACCCCAGGACGATCATTGCGACAGCATCCTCCTCCGATATGCCCCTCGACATCAAGTAGAATATCTCATCCTCGCTTATCTTACCAACGCGCGCCTCGTGGCTGATCACTGCGTCGCTCCTGTTGATGTCGCTGTATGGATAAGTGTTGGTCTTGGCATGGTCGTCAAGAAGCAGAGCATCGCAGGTCGTGCTTACCGTTGCGTTGGCCGCGTTCTTGCCTATGTAAACGAGTCCCCTGTAAGTGGAGACTCCGCTTCCCTTCGATACGCTCTTCGAGACTATCTTCGACTTCGTGTCCGGGGCGAGGTGAAGCACCTTTCCGCCGGAGTCCTGTACCTGCCCGTCCCCGGCGACTGCGATCGAGAGCACCTGCCCCTGCGCGTTCCTCCCTCGCAGGTATATCGATGGGTACTTCATGTTGAGCTTGCTCCCTATGTTGGCATCGATCCACTCTACGCTCGCATTTTCCTCGGCGAACGCCCTCTGCGTTACAAGGTTGTAGATGTTCTTCGACCAGTTCTGGATCGTGACGTAGCGGACATGGGCGCCTTTCTGCGCGACTATCTCAACCACAGCCGAGTGCAGCGCATCGGTGTCGTAGACCGTCGCAGTGCAGCCCTCCAGGTAGGTCACGTCCGCTCCTTCGTCTGCGATTATGAGCGTCCTCTCGAACTGGCCTGATCTCTTCGCGTTGATCCTGAAGTATGCATTGAGCGGCATCGGGACCTTCACTCCCTTCGGTACATATATGAATGAGCCGCCCGACCAGCACGCGGTGTTGAGCGCGGCGAACTTGTTGTCCGTGGAAGGGATCAGCTGTCCGAAGTACTTCTTCATCAGCTCCGGATACTTCTGCAGCGCAGTGTCCGTGTCCGTGAATATGACTCCAAGCCTCTCGAGCTCCTTGTTGATGTGCGAGTACACGACACCGGAGTCGAACTGCGCCTCTGCGCCTGCGAAGAACTTCCTCTCCGCTTCAGGCACGCCGAGCTTGTCGAAGGTGTTCTTTATCTCTGGGTTCATCTCGGCCCAGTTGTTCACCTCCTTCGCCTTCGGTTTCTGGAAGTAGTAGTAATCGTCATAGTTTATCTTGCTCAGGTCCCCGCCCCACTTCGGCGTCGGCTTCTCGAAGAATATCTTCAGGGCCGTGAGCCGTATCTGCAGCATCCAGTCTGGCTCCTTCTTGGCGGCGGATATCTGCCGGACTACCTTCTCAGAGAGACCTCTCGGGAACTCCTCGTACTCGACGTTCTCCCTGAACCCGTAGCGCTGGACGTACTCCTTCGACTCAGCGATCTCGGTGACCTCCTCGTTGGCCAATCAAAGCACCTTTGGCGCAGCGTTCAGCTGCTCCTCGTCCATGTTCGCCTTTGAGAACGTGCATCCGAAGTCATTCAGAACGCCGCACACCTTGCAGACGCACAGGTTGGTGTAGACCTTCTTGCCCTCTGCGATCTTCTTTATGTACTCGCCGATGCTGGACTTGTCGATCTTCGCCTCGACCTCCTTTATCCTGTCTGAGTATTTGCCGTTGAGGTACTTGCTGACCGCGGCCTGCGCCACGTCAAGGTAATAGGCTATCATCGCCTCCTTCATCTCGTACCTGTACTTGAGCTCCTTTGCGATTATCGCCCTGACCGCAGGGATGATTTCGTTGACTGCCTTCTCGTATCCTATCGTCAGAAAAACACCTTATAACTCAGTTATATAGCACATAGAGCCTTTTTATACCTTCTGCCAGATGCATGAAGAAAGCCTTAAGTATAAGGACCGGCCAAAGGCTACGCATGTCAAGGCGGCCGACAGCATGGTTCGACATGGACAACACCCTGGCGTTCTCGGATAAGATATTCAGGAAGATGGCCGAGGACCATCTGGGTTTCAGCGCATCCATCGCACAGCTGATGCGCCACGGCACCAAGGCGACGTATCCAAAGATGAACCATCCAACACGGCTGGAGTACCAGAGACTCATATGGGAATCCTATCGCAGCATACCTCCGATGCCGCATGTCAACCCGCAAGCGCTATTCAAGAGGGTGAGACGAGCAGGCTACCACGCCGGCGTGCTGACCGGGACGTACGGTAGGAAAGGGGCTGTCGTGGACTGGCTGCACGAAGTCCACCGTGCAGTGCCTGACAAGTTCATACACGAGAAGGGCAGGCCCGAAAGGAAGCTAGAGTACGTGAAGGAAGGCGACGTACTTTTCGATGACTCTTTCTGGGCAGCAATGGACTTCGGAGAAGCCGGCAGAAACTTCGTACTAACCAACCCCTACCTGATGCCCGAGGACCTGATAAAGCTGCAAAACTTCCCTACGGTCTGGACGTGTGAAAACGTCACGAAAGGCGTCGGTCTTCTGGAAACAGATCCGAGGCTAAGCATGCCGCAGGCCAGGGCGGTCGCCTAGGTTTCCCGCTTTTCCTGCAAGAAGGTTCTAGGCGTATTTATCATGCACGCTTAAGAACCCCCGCGCGCAACGTCGTATTATGGCAGTCAATCAACCGCCTGTCGTGAAGGACGGACGCCAAGAAGGAAGCACAAAGGCGCCGTTCGAGGCCGTGCTCAGAGTCATCGGCAGCGGCGCAGCAACGCCGGAAGCGGTGCTCGAAGCGCTAAAGCATATGCCTGGTCCCCAGAGGCTGGCATGCGCCCAATCCGTGGCGTCGACAAGGCGCGCGCTCGACGGCGTTAGCGAGGAACTCAGGGTCCTGCAAGCGCAGAGGCTGCACTCGGACCGCGAGCCGCTGATAGACACGCTTATCAAGGTTCCGGTAACCAACTCTAGCGTCAATACGGTAAGGGACATAATGGTCGGCGAACTCAGGTCGCTCAGCGCGGGGCTGGCTGCTCCTGAGACAGACGTTCCGGCGCTGATGTCGCTGGAGAGAAAGTTCCACGTTCTGCAGCCCATCAGGCCTGCCCTCGAACAGCAGGAGCCAGCATTTGCTGTCCTCATGAACGAGATAGCTCCCGTGGTGAGCAGGATGCTTTACTACATGCAGGAATACTTCCCAGAGGCGTGCGGGCAGGCGAAGCAGGGCAATGGTGGAACGCCTGCTGAAGCCCCAGCAACGGCTTCCGATACCGGCAGCAAGGAATAGTCACTTGGTCAGGTTCGCAAACTCCTGCTTTATCTTCTTCACTTTAGGGCTGATGACAAGCATGCAGTAAGGCTGCAGCCTGTTGTGCGCGAAGTAGTCTCGGTGGTAGTCCTCGGCATCGTAGAACGCGTCAAGCTTCTTGACCTCCGTGACTATCTTTCCGTCGCGGTCCTTCTGCGCCTCCTTCATGGACTTCTCTATGGCCGGCAACTGTGACTTGTCGGTGTAGAGTATTATCGACCTGTACTGCGTGCCCGTGTCAGCTCCCTGCCTATTGAGCGATGTCGGGTCGTGCATCTCGAAGAAAACCGTTAGCAGGGTCTCAAGCGGTATAGCCTTCGGGTCATACTCGACCTTCAGCACCTCAGCATGGCCCGTATTGCCGTCGCAGACCTCTTCGTAGGTCGGATTCGCCTTCGTACCGCCCGCATAGCCAGGCATCGTGGACTTCACGCCCCTGAGCATCTTGAACACCGCCTCTGTGCACCAGAAGCATCCCCCTCCCAGCACGATAGTCTCTGTGCTCATGGCTTGTCCACCTTCTCGACCTTCGGCAGCTTCTGACCCTTGGGTATGAACTTCATCGAAATGGAGTTGACGCAGTGCCTGACATTCTTCTTGGTCAGTCCCTCCCCGATAAACACGTGGCCAAGGTGCGCTCCGCAGTTGGTGCACTCTATCTCGGTCCTCATCCCATCAGGGTCAGGCGTGCGCTTCACCGCACCCTTCACCTCATCATCGAATGCGGGCCAGCCGCAGTGAGCGTCGAACTTGTCCTTGGATTCATACAGCGGGGCGCCGCATCTCCTGCAGACATACGTTCCCTCTCTCCAGAAATTGTCATACTCTCCGGTGAAAGGCATCTCGGTGCCCTTGCGGACTATAACGCGTTCCTCCTCCTTGGTCAGTTTCTCCATGATAATATTATGGCAGACTTCATATTTATATGAACCGTCCCAATGCCACTAATACCAAATGGCAACCATTAAATAGGAGCAAAAGCAAACCGAATCTATGCCGAATTCCCCAGCAGTGAGGAAAGGCTTCTGCCAAAAGCATCACCAAATCCTGACGATCAAGAACGGAAAGTTCACTGACGAGTGCGTGATGTGCGAGAGGGAGAAGCCGAAGGAGCGCAAGAGACCCGGTCCTGCCCCAAAAGACCCGAACGTCAGAATAACAGTAGATGACCTTTCACCACTTCTCAGATCTAAGGTCCCATCGGCACGCATTACGCTTGAAAACACCCCAGGCATCGCTACTGCAGCTCTGGGAAAGGCTCTGGGCGTGGACCCCAGGAGCGCAGCCAAGATAAGGGAAGCCCTGGGATATGAAGCCACCACAACGAATGAGCTCACCCCAGCGGAGATAGCGGACTTCTGGCACAAGTACAACGACCTCCACATGACCAAAAAGGACATAGCAACCGCGACGGGAAGAAGCAGGCAGACCGTCGCCAACGGCATAGCGCGCAAGGAAGCCGAAGAAGCGGCGAAGCGCGCGAGCGCCTCTGCCGCAGCAGGATCTACGGCGGATCACCGGGAGCAGCCAGCCGCAGTGCTGAGCGGATCAAGGCGCAGATAAGCCCCGAGCGAGAATTGAACTCGCGACCTCTTGTTTACGAGACAAGCGCTCTACCACTGAGCTACCGGGGCACATCAATCTATTTTTTAATCTTGCTTAAATGCCTTTTGTTTCTCAACTCCGGCACGTTTCAGAACAAACATTACTAGCCAAATCCACCTCGCAAAGTATTTATAAGTATTGACAGGTAATGAGAGACTATAAGGCAACCACAGACTCGTCTCTGAGAGAACGATAAGCATGGCTAATTACAATAGGGACGCCGGAAGCATGGGAATGGACAGCCCCTACGACCAGGTGCCTGGCCAGCCGGCCTCCGAAGAGCAGCATCCATCCATAGATCAGTTCGCTTCGGAGGCATCGCAGCAGCCCCCTCCGCCGCCACCGCAACCCGCGGCGCCGCAGCAGCCTCCCCCTTCGTACGCGCCAAAGACTGAACGCAACCTGCTAGTCCCGATAATAGGCATAATCATAGTCCTTGCCGTGATTGGCGGAGGATACTACGCTTACGGCTATCTCAGCCAGAGGCACCAGACCACGACAGTCACCGGCACCATAACAATTGCGCCTACGGTCATCAATCTCGCATCTTGCACCAACATAACCTCTCCAGGAACATACGCGCTGCTGCACAACATAACCACCAAGATAGGCAGCGGCGCCTGCATAGACGTAAAGAGCGACAACGTCTACCTCGAGGGCAACGGCAACGGCGTGCAGGGCAATGGCCCGTTCGTCGGCGTACCTCCGTTCACGTACGCGATACTGCTCGACCACGTCACCAACGTCACGGTCACTGACATATCCCTCTCATCGTTCTCCTACGGCATCTACCTGAACGGCTCGGACAACAACACGATCACCAACTCAACGGTCCAGAAGATGACGCTGTCAGGCATCCTGCTAAAGAACTCAAAGTACAACCTCGTCTCAAGGGACAAGGTCGGCACCGTCGCAAGCAAGCAGGGAGGCATAGCGCTCTACTCCGGCGGCGACAACCTCGTGCTCAACAACTCGGTCATAGACGACGCCTACTACGGCTTCGTGATAAACTCCAGCGGCAACACATTCTACGGAAGCTCGTTTCTGAACAACCCTGTGGACCTGCTCTGCAACAGGAGCACCGGATACACCGACTCCGACAAGTTCTCCAATTCTGACTGCCTTGTAAACGACTACTGCAACTTCGCAAGCTGCGCCGTCACAAACACCCCGACGAACATATCCACGATAAGGCTGCAGCCCAACGTGCTGTCCTGCGGCGGCATATACTCGCCAGGAACGTACTCGCTCGCGGCAAGCCAGAACATGAACAACTACATAAACACGTCGAACCCGCTAACCAAGGACATGGCGTGCATCACCATATTCGTGCCGAACGTGAAGTTCAACTGCGACAGCTACACGATATCCAATGCGAGCTACGGCATAGAAGCCAACAACCAGTACAACGTGAGCATCTCCGGATGCAACCTGGTCAACGACACGTACGGAATATACATGAACAGCACATTCGATTACAACATAAGCAACACCCGGATACGCGGTTCGACGTTCGCGCTCTATTCCGACAACTCCACAAGGGGCTTCATAGTGAACACGACCGTTGTCAGGAACACCTATGGCAGCTTCGTAGGCACATCTACGGGACTGCTGTTCGATAACCTACTCGCAGAGAACAATACGTATGGCGTTTACCTGAGCGCGGGCGGCGGCGAGGCGTTCAGCAAGAGCACCCTGCTCAACAACGTGAAATATGACATGTACTGCACCGGAGCGACATACAACTCCACATCCGACATATTCCAGAGCAACCAGTGCGGCACCACAGACTGCCTATGGGGCTCGTCCTGCACGACAAAGGTCCCTCCTCCGTTGAAGCTCTTCCCGCTCACAGGCTGCACGTCGATAACGCACTCCGGGAACTACTCTCTTGACAATAACATAGCTAACGGCCCGCAGAAGTGCTTCAACATAAAGGCCAACAACGTGACGCTCAACTGCAACGGTCACCTGATAAGCGGCAGCCTATCCGGAGACGCGATATACATGTCTGGCGTTTCGAACGTCACCGTGTCAGGATGCAGCATAGGGAGGTACACCGCAGGGGTCAACGTCTCCAACAGCCAGGTGGTTACGCTGCAGGGAATAAGCATCCAGAACGCAACCGTATCTGTAGCGCTCGACGGCGTTTCGTATGCGAGCGTGCTGAACACGACCGTCACGTCGTTCTATGGCACCGCAGCCTACTGGTTCTCGCACGTCTCCAATTCGGTCATAACTAACGACAGGGCATCCCTGGCATTGGGCAATGCATCTGCCGGCGTGGTGTTCGTAAACTCCACTGGAGATCTAGTCGACGGCGACAACGTCTCGTCAACCAACGGCGACGGATTCTCGTTCGAGAGCTCAAACAACAACAATGTCTTCGGCGACACATCGTTCTCCAATTCCGGCAGCGACTACTACTGCACTCCTGACTCTTCAGGCATATATGCCAACAAGGTCGGGGTGAACTACGGCAGCACCAAGTCCGGATGCGTCTGGCTTGTCGAGGAGAACCCCAGGATACCTGGTCCAGAGTGCTACGCCATATCGAAGCCGACCCTGATCTCGTTCACAACAGACTTCGTCTATCCGTACGGCAGCACGTGCTACAAGGTGTTCAATTCCAACTCGCTCGCGAATTCCACAACGATCAACTGCAACGGCCACACGATACTCGCGTCGCACGGAGGAACGTTCCTGGACGACGTAAACACCACAGACGTAGAGATCGAGAACTGCAACCTCCTCAACTTCACAACGGCGGTGGAGGGCTCTGCGCCGCAGCTAACCGTACTAAACAACACGATAGGCAATGCCAACACTTCCATACTGGTCACGAATACGCAGCACCCGATGGTTGACAAGAACTTCATACTCAATTCGACCGCAGGGATAGTCTACCAGAACGTCAACTACGGGCAGATAGAGGACAACAACTTCACAGACACGGGCACCGGCATAGAGCTCGTAGGAGGCACCGGCGATGACGAGATAGGCAACTACGGGATGCTCGGCCAGATAGGCATGTACCTCATAGGCGCGACCACCGACCTGTTCCAGAACAACAGGCTCCTGACGATGTCAAAGGCCGGGATACTGTGCACCCAGAGCTCCGTAGGCACGAACAGCCTGAACCTCGACCAGGGAGGCAACGTGTGCTCCAGCAACTCGCAGTGCGAATGGATGACGACCTCGACGCAGTGCTCCCCGTCCTAAACAAAAGCTCTAAGAACCATGGGCTAATCATAAGACTGGTACTATGATGTTCGCTGATGTCAAAGAGGCGCCCGCGCCTGCTGGGCACAAGATAATACCGCCCCTACGGAAGGAGCCCGAGCACCTGCTCAAGATCAAGCGAAAGCCCAGGGTCAAGCCCCCTGTGATAAAGCCTGGCATGGCGATAGGCGTCGTCAGCCCGTCCGGCGCAGCCGCGGGCAAGTACCCGCATCGGTTCAAGCGAGGCATTGACAACCTCAAAGCGATGGGCTATGATGTTAAGCTTGCAAGGCACGTTCAGGGAATCTACCAGAACGGCTTCACCTCGGCATCGCCAGAAGACAGGGCGAACGACATCAACGAGATGTTCGACGACGAGCACGTCGCCGGCATAATCTCGGCAATCGGCGGCGACCACTCGAGCCAACTCCTCGGCCATCTCGACTTCGATTCGATAAGAAAGCATCCAAAAGTGTTCCAGGGCTACTCGGACATAACTGTGCTCAACAACGCCATCCTCGCGGAGACGGGCCTCGTCACGTTCAATGGGCCATCGGTGGTGGGGGAGTTCGCCGAGTTCCCAAAGATGGACCAATACACGGAACACTACATGCTCAGGGCGTGGTCAAAGACCTCACCGGTCGGCGCAGTGATCCCTGCGACGTCTTGGACGGAGGAGTTCGTGGACTGGGGAGGTCCTGAGGACGGAAAACGCGCCAGGAAGTGGGAAAAGTCGGATGGTTGGACATGGCTCAAGAAGGGGAAGGCAGAAGGCCCATTGGTCGGAGGGTGCATAGAATCCATGCAGCACCTGAGAGGGACCAGATACTGGCCGGACTTTGACGGCGCGATACTCTTCCTGGAGACATCGGAGGACAAGCCACCCCCATGGCTCGTGGACGGTATACTCGGCGACTACGAGAACCTGGGTGTGCTAGGCAAGCTCTCCGGAATGATCTTTGGCAGGCCGAAGAGCTATGCTGCAAAGGAGAAGCAGCAGTTGAGGGAGGTCATACTGGAAAGGACGAAGAAGTATCACTTCCCCATCGTTACCGACATGGACTTCGGGCACACTCTGCCGATGTTCACCATCCCGCTAGGCTGCAGCGCCGTAATAGACACCGAAAAGAAGTCGTTCGAGATAACCGAAGTGGCGGTCCAATAGTGCTGATTCTCCAAGAACATTTATATACCTGTAAAACCGAGTTATGTTTATGACGATCAAGCGAGCGGACGTTACCACCGTCCTCAAGAAGTGTGTCGACCCGGAGATAGGCATCAACATCGTAGACCTCGGCCTTCTTCAGGGCATTACAATTGACGCCGGCAACAACATCGACGTTAAGGTCACGATGACGAGCCCGATGTGCCCCGTTACAAGCATTATACTTGCAGACATCCAGCTCAGGATACAGGAAATTGCAGGAGTAGGAAACGTCAACATAGACCTCGTCTGGGATCCAATGTGGACTCCGGAGATGATAAGCGAAGAGGCCCGCCTAAGCATGGGCGCTTGACTACTTCTTTGCGAAGAACAGCTTCTCGAATATCTCTACGTCTCTCTTTGCAGTGTCTACGTCTGATGCGTGGACCATGTTCTCGCACGCCCTGCCGTCCATGTTCGCCTTTGCGATCGAGTCGACCCCCCAGTCTCCCCTTATGGTTCCCTTGTCTGCCAGTGAAGGGTCGGTCTTGCCTATGAGCTGCCGCGACCTTGTGACCGCGTTCTCTCCCTCTATTATGAAAGCGATTATGTCTGTCGATGTGGCGTACGCCCTGTTCCAGCGGTTCAGCTGCTTTCCTATCTCAGCATAGTCCTGCGTGCCGAACCTCTCCATTATCTTATCAGCTATCCCCATCTTGGTCATCGACTCATGGGTCTTCTTTCCCATGCCCTCTATCTGCGCGGGGGTGTCCTCGTATAGCACGTTGGCTATGTCTATCGTGATCCTGCCCATCTGCATCTTCTTTATCACGAACCCTTCCTGGTTCTCGAACCTGTCTATTATCTTTCCCGCAAGCTTCCTCTTCATCGCGTCAGGCTTTACGAAAATGAGCTCTAGCTCCTTCATTTTTTCACCAAAATATCGTACTTCACAAAGGCATGCTGCCGATAATGAATATTTTTATACTTTGACTTAACACTATTTATAACTTCTCATTTTGGTAGTGCAGATGATACGCCAACCGATAATAGTGGTGATGGGTCACGTAGACCACGGCAAGACTAGCCTTCTGGACAAGATCAGAAGCACGGCCATAGCCCACAGGGAAGCAGGCGGCATAACGCAGCACATAGGCGCAAGCGAGGTCCCGCTCAACGTCATCGAGAACATAGTCGGCCCGCTCCTGAAGAAGTTCGGCGCAAAGATAACCATACCCGGACTCCTCTTCATAGACACACCTGGGCACGAAGCTTTCACCAACCTCCGAAAGAGAGGAGGCGCGGTGGCGGACCTTGCGATATTGGTCGTGGACGTGACAAAGAGCTTCGAGCCGCAGACGTACGAGGCGATAGAGATACTGAAGGAGTACAAGACGCCTTTCGTGGTGGCTGCGAACAAGATAGACCTGATAACCGGATGGCGCGCAAACGCCACCTATTCGTTCATAGAGACGCTTGAAAAGCAGACCAGGGCCGTGCAGGAAGAGGTCGATGCCAGGGTATACGAACTGGTCGGCAAGCTGAGCGAGGTCGGCATAAACAGCGAAAGGTTCGACAGGGTCAAGGACTTCAAGAAGGAGGCGCTCATAATACCGGTCAGCGCAAAGACCGGGGAAGGCATAGCAGAACTGCTAGTTTACGCGACAGGGCTCGCACAGCGGTATCTGGAGCAGCGGCTCGACATCGAAGTGAAGGGGCCGGGAAGGGGAAGCATCCTAGAGAAGAAGGAAGAGAAGGGACTCGGCACCACCATAGACGTTGTTCTCTACAACGGCACGCTGAACGTCAATGATACGGTGATGTTCGCCACAGAGACGGGCGTGCAGACCGCAAAGATAAAGGCGCTGCTCAAGCCGAAGCCTCTCCAGGAGATGCGCGAATCCACGAGCAAGTACTTCTACGTTGACGCCGTCCATGCGGCATCAGGCGTCAAGATAAGCGGAAGCGGCCTTGATGGGGCCATACCAGGGTCGCTGGTCATATCCGCGGCAGACAAGAAGGCGGAGCAGGAGATAAAGTCTGAGATAAAGGAGGTCTTCAATGTTGATAAGGCCGGCGTGATACTGAAGGCGGACACCATCGGCAGCATAGAGGCGATATCCAGGCTGCTCAAGGCGGAGAAGATAAACATAAGCAAGAAGGGGCTGGGCAATGTCACGAAGAGGGACGTGCTCGATGCTTTCGCCATGCGCGAGGCTGACCCGTTCGAGGCCATAGTTCTCGCGTTCAACGTGAAAGTCGACGAGGATGCGGAGCAGGGCAGCCAGGCTGCCGGCGTCGGAATACTGAAGAGCAACATAATCTACAAGATAATCGATGACTACAAGGAGTGGGCCGACAAGGAGCGCAAGAAGGAGCGAGAAGCGCTCGAGAAGGCTCTCATGTTCCCCGGTGCTATAAGGATACTGCCGAACAGCTGCTTCAGGGTGTCACACCCGGCGGTCTTCGGCGTAGACGTGATAGGCGGCAGGATAAAGCCGACGTATCTTCTCATGAACAAGAACGGCACGCTCATAGGAAGGGTGAAGGAGATACAGAACAACGGCGTGAGCATGCCTGAGGCGAAGAAGGGCGACAGCGTCGCCATATCCATACCGGACGTTACGTTCGGCAGGCAGATCAAGGACAACGACGTCCTTTACACGCACCTGAGCGACGAGGAGGTCAGGGCCCTGAAATACAAGCACGCCGAGCTCCTCACCGATGAGGAGAATGACCTGCTTGAGGAGATAAGCAAGGTCAAGAAGCTCGCCAAGGTATAAATCTTCTTCTGTTGGAATAGCATCATGCAAGGGGAGATCCCTATCGGCGACAAGAGGATTCCCTACGAATTCGTAGAGAAACGAGGCATCAGGAACACGTACCTCCGCTTCTACGGAGAGAAGCTCGTGATTGTCGCCCCAAAGCGGGTCTTCAGGCCGCAGCGCCCCGAGCCGATAATCGAGAAGTACAAGAGCTGGATAATCAAGCACCACTCGCAGGTCAAGGACCGCATCCAGTTCTTCCAGCAGAACTACACCACCTATCTTGGCAAAAGATACCTGACGGTCTTCGCCGAAGGCCAGCGAAGCATAGAAGTTAACAGGGACGCAATCATAGTGAGGGCCGAGAACCGCGAGGCTGCCGACAAGCTCCTCGAGCGGATGATCCGCACGGAGACCCAGAACCTTCTGCCAAAAATGGTTGAGGGAAAGGCCGCACAGCTTGGGCAGACAGTCAAAGAGGTGAACTTTAGGAGGGGAAGGCGATGGGGCAGCTGCTCGAGCAGCAGGAAGATAACATTCCATCCCTACCTGTCATCGCTTCCCATAGAACTGATAGACTACATAGCGTCGCACGAGGCTGCTCACCTCAAGGAGATGAACCACTCCCTGGCATTCTGGGAAGTGGTATCAAAGGTGTGCCCCGATTACAAGCTGCGCAGGAAGGCCCTGCGGAACTACGACAACGACCCTGGCCGAGTGATGTCCTAGTTCTTCTTCTGCTGCTTTGCGCCGTCAATGTATATCTCTGTGGCCAGCTTGAGCGGAGAGACGCTGTGCGCGTAGACTCGTCCCTTACCTGTAAACGTCGCAAGGAACAGGCCGACGCCGCCGAACATCGCTGTCCTTATGTTATCAACGAACCTTACCTTGTACTGAAGCGACGCGTCGAAGCCGGCGACATGGCCTGGGTCGATATCCACCGGGCCGGTGCCATCCAGGTCGTGCTCAACGATGTCTCCAACTATGTGCAGGAAGATCTTGCCAGGTCCGACCAGCTTCTGGAGTACAAACCCCTCGCCTCCGAAGAACCCGGCACCGAGATTGACCAGCTGTATGCTGTAATTCACAGTGTCCTCTGCCGCAAGGAAGGCATTCTCCTCCGCGACGAACTGCTGCCCTGGGCCAAGCGTTATGACTAGGACCTTTCCAGGAAACACTCCTGCAACCGAGACGTTTCCGTCGCTCTGCGCCTCGAAAGAGGTCAGCATTCCGCTTGCGCCAACCGCCTCCCTCTTGAAAGCCCCCAGGACGCCGCCCACGAGGCGAGGGGTCATGACTATGCCATTGGTCTTGCTCACCAACTTTCCAGAGTCCGAGTATATCCGCTCGCCCTTCTTCAGGTTGAACTTCAGCGCCTGCATGTTCGCCCCAATAATCTCGTAGTCCATGTGATCACTTCGTTTTAGCAAGAACTTTGTTCAGGTCTTCCACATCTACATTCAACCTATACTTTGACATAACTTCCTTTATGATTCGACCTTTGTCTTCCTGGCCGACTTTGCTGGCAAGTTCCCTTATGTGCGTGAGCGAGAACCGCTCGAGCTTCCTTTCCTTAATGATTCTGTTGACGCCCTCTGGCGACTTCGGAACTCCCTTGAGGATCTCTTCCATTGCCGCCTTAGTTATCTCCCCTTTGCCGTACAGACCGAAGACTTCTATGAGCGACTCGTTGCTTATCGCGTCGACGTCAATCCCGTTCCTTTTCATATCCTTCATCTTCTCCAGTAACACGACCGCTATGGTCGATGGTTCCACCGCCGTCTCCTCGAGGATCTCGTTGTATAAGCCAAGCTTCGGTGACCTGAACATGATG
>JASHUB010000035.1 GCA_030040265.1 Microcaldota archaeon | reverse complement strand
AGATAAAGTCGATGCACATACTGCCGTCCATAAAACTGAAGGATTGATGTTCATGCACGCCGAAGGAATAGACCACATACAATTCGGGATCCTCTCACCGGAGCAGATCCGCCAGCTCAGCGTCGCCAAGCTCACCGTGCCAGACACGTACAACGAGGACGGCTACCCGATAGACGGCGGTCTACTCGACCAGAGGCTCGGCGTTATTGACCCGGGACTCATCTGCAAGACATGCGGAGGCAGGGCGCAGACATGCCCAGGCCACTTCGGCCACATCGAGCTCACGAGGCCGGTTGTTCACTCAGAGTTCTCGAAGATAATCTACATGCTTCTCCAGACCACATGCCAGCAGTGCCACAGGACCCTGCTCAACGATGAGCAGATAATCCAGTTCCAGGACAAGTTCAAGAAGGTGGTCAACGCGGAAGGCGAGGACATCACCAACGTGATAGAGAAGCTGGAGGAGAGGGACACGCTTGTCAAGAAGATAAGGAACATCAAGAAGTGCCCGCACTGCGGCGCGATCCAGCAGAAGATCAAGTTCTCATCCCCCACATACTTCTACATCGGCGACAAGAAACCGAAGCCGGACGAGGTCAGGGACATGCTCTCAAAGATCCCGGACCACGACCTGGAGCTCCTCGGCATAAACCCGAAGACTTCAAGGCCGGAGTGGCTCATAATCAGCCAGCTGCTCGTAGCGCTCGTCAACGTAAGGCCATCCATCACCCTCGAGTCTGGAGAGAGGTCGGAGGACGACCTGACGCACAAGCTCGTGGACATAATGAGGATCAACCAGAGGCTCGAGCAGAACATCAACGCAGGAGCACCGCAGATCATAATCGACGACCTCTGGGAGCTGCTGCAGTACCACGTGACCACATACTTCAACAATGAGACGTCCGGAATCCCTCCGGCCAGGCACAGGTCCGGAAGGGCGCTCAAGACGCTCGCCCAGAGGCTGAAGGGCAAGGAGGGCAGATTCAGGTACAACCTCTCGGGTAAGAGGGTCAACTACTCCGCGAGAACAGTCATCTCCGTAGACCCTTACATCGGCGTTGACGAGGTCGGCGTCCCGCAGGACATCGCAGCGAAGCTGACCGTGCCGTTCTACATAACGGAGTGGAACCTGGAGGAGGCCAAGAAGCTCCTTTCAAGGACGACGTACCCTATGGTGCTCAACATAATCACGAGGGACGGCAAGAGGAAGAGGATACTCGACACGAACCGCGAAGAGGTGCTCAAGGCGCTGGCGGTCGGGGACATACTAGAGAGGCAGCTCATCAACGGCGACGTGTCGCTGTTCAACAGGCAGCCTTCGCTGCACAGGATATCGATCATGGCGCACCGCGTAAAGGTGGTGCCAGGCAAGACGTTCAGGCTCAACTACTGCGCGACAGCGCCTTACAACGCAGACTTCGACGGAGACGAAATGAACCTCCACATCCCGCAGACGCTGGAGGCGCAGGCCGAGGCGAAATACCTCATGGAAGTGAAGGACCAGGTATTCTCGCCAAGGGACGGCGGCGCCATAATCGCGAACTCGGAAGACGGAGTGACGGGAATGTACCTGCTCGCAAAGGAGAGCACGAAGCTCGACGCGAACGACGCGGGATACCTGCTCGGGCTCGCGGGAATATACGAACTTCCGAAGCCCGACAAGGACGGCATGTACAAGGGAAGGGACGTGTTCTCGCTGCTGCTGCCCAAGGGCCTCGACTTCGAGACGAAGACGAGGAGCGGGCTGACGTTCAAGATAAAGGACAGCAAGCTCGTTGAGGGCGAAGTGGTCTCCAGCACGTTCGGAAGGGGCGCAAAGATATACGTGAAGATAGGCAAGGACTTCGGGAACAAGGAGCTCGTCGATTTCATATTCAGGACATCGAAGGTGTCGGAGGCGTACGCGACGATGAAGGGCGTCACGGTAGGCGTCAAGGACTACATGGTGAGCCAGAAGATCTCGGAGGAGAGGCTGAAGCTGCTTGACGAGACCTTCAAGAAGGTCGACAACCTCATAGTCCAGTACAAGACCAAGAAACTGGAACCGCTCATCGGATACACGCTGAGGCAGTCGCTCGAGAGGCTCATAATCGCGGAGCTTGACATAGCCAGAAGGACGGCTGAGTCGGTGCTCACAAAGTACGAGGGCGAGGAAAACCACGCCATACTCATGTCCAGGGCGGGAAGAGGTTCGATGCTCAACATGGAACTTATGTCGATGTTCCTCGGCCAGCAGGCGACGCTGTCCGCAGGCAGGATAAAGCGCGGATACTACACTGGCAGGGTGCTGCCCCACATCGCGCCAAGGGACATCAGGCCGCAGGGCAGGGGATTCGTAACCTCGAACTACACAATAGGACTCGATCCGGTGGGATTGTTCATGCACGCTGTCGGTTCAAGAGGGGCAGAGGTGTTCAAGGCACTGCTCACCGCGAGGTCGGGTTACCTCTACAGGAGGCTCAGCAACGCGCTACAGGACTACTACGTCCAGGCTGACGGCAGCGTCAGGGACGCGAACAACACGATGGTCGAGACCATATACGGCGGAGACCTGATCGACGCGATAAAGGTGCAGTACAAGGCAGTGCAGTGATTCTTATGGCAACAAAAGACAAGGACGAAGAATACAGGGTCAGCGTGGGAGAGCCGGTAGGCACGGTCGCGGCGCAGTCGATCGGGGAGCCGGGCACCCAAATGATCCTCAGAACGTTCCACTACGCCGGTATCGAGGCCACGATTGCCACGTCCGGCCTTCCAAGGATAGTCGAGCTGGTCGACGCGAAGAAGCGCCCGACGACGCCGCTGACCGACACGTATCTAGTGGAGAGCGCGAAGAACAGCATAGACAAGGCCACTGAGATGACAAGGAAGATAAACGAGGTCGTGCTGGACGACGTGTCGAAGAGGATAGTGGAGAGCTTCACGAAGGGGACGATAATGATAAGCCTCAACATGCAGGAGGTAGAGGCGAACAACCTGACCCCGAAGCAGATAGCCAGCAAGCTGGAGAAGACGTTCAAGCTCGAGACCACCGTAGAAAAGAAAAGGATAACGCTCGCGGTCCACACAAAGGACCTCAAGAAGATAAGGTCGATCACCACAAAACTCATAACGAGCGTGGTGAGCGGCATAGAGGGCGCAGGAAAGGCGGTGGTGAGGCAGGAGAAGAACGGGGAGTTCTGCGTCGTATCAGCGGGAAGCGCCATAGAGGCCATCCGGGAGCTGGACGGCGTCGACAAGAACAGGATATACACCAACGACATATTCGCCATGTACCGCGTCTTCGGGATCGAGGCTGCGAGGAACACGCTCATAAAGGAGCTCAAGGCGACGCTCGCAGACCAGGGAATCAACATAAGCGACAGGCACCTGATGCTCCTCGCAGACGCGATGACCCTGAACGGGACGATAAAGAGCGTAGGAAGGCACGGGCTCAGCGGAGAGAAGCACTCTGTGTTCGCGAGGGCGGCGTACGAGGAGACGGTCAAGCACCTCATAAACGCGGCGGCGTTCGGAGAGACCGACCCGATGCGCGGAGTCACGGAAAACATACTCATAGGCAAGCAGATCCCTCTGGGAACCGGCGCGGTGAAGCTCACGGTCAAGAAGGAGGACCTCGCGAAGCTCAAGCCGAAGAAGCAGAAGGAATGATCACGTTTGAATCTTAGGTGAAACAATGCCAACACAAGAAAGACCATTCGACCTCCTGAACAAGTCGATAGGACAGCAGGTCCTCATACGCCTGAAGAACGGCACAGACATAAGGGGACGAGTCTCATCGTTCGACGTGCACATGAACATCGTCATGGAGAACGCGGAGGAGCTCGACGAGGGCAACCTCAAGGCCAAGCTCGGCACCATACTGCTGCGCGGAGGCAACATCCTGTTCATCTCCCCGGTATAACCCGGTGCAGGCATGAAGAGGGGCGAGTTATACGGCATCGCATTCCTAGTCTTGGGCGTTCTACTGCTGGCGTTCTTATTCGAGATAGGACAGTACCTCATCTGTTTCGTTCCAGCCGCAGAGATAATCAGCACAAACTCCACGTTTACCCCGCACCTAAACCCACTATGCGCATTTGCGACCCAGATTGTAGACTTCCTCTTCGCATCTGGCGTCATTTTCATAATTGCTGGGCTGTTTCTTCTTCGAGTTCAGATAACCAAACAGATTAAAAGCATTGCACGAGAATGGTTCATACCGGGCTCTTAGCGCAACGGTAGCGCACTTGCATGGCATGCAAGGGGTTGCGGGTTCGAATCCCGCAGAGTCCACCATGCTTACCACATACAAAGAATAAGCAACCGCAGATATCTAAACGCGTGAGTTCGGTCTCGAGATTCACGCATGGCTGACTTAGATACAAAAATACATGGATTGTTCTTGACTGGGTGCGGGA
>JASHUB010000034.1 GCA_030040265.1 Microcaldota archaeon | reverse complement strand
ATCGAACAGGTTGCCATCGTAGTTGAGCACGTATATGTCCACGAACACTGACCAGACCTTCTCCTCCTCTATGAACAGCGACTTCAGGTCGATCATGTTGGCCGCCCTTATCCCGCGGTCTACGACCCTCGACAGCTCTATCGACTCTGGCGACGCGGGCCCTGGCTCGTACTCCTGCGCTGCGAGAGGGAGAAGCTCAGCGGCACACCTAAGGTCTCCTTCGTTTGGTTTGTCGCGCAGCGGTGCGCTGACGTCGAGCTTTATCCCGACCAGCACCCGGGTGTTGCCGAAGTACACCTCCGCGGAGCCCTCGGCCTGCGGAAGCACTCCCGTCGCCAGGTCTATCGCGCGGTAGTCCAGAAGCCCTCTTCCGGATTCCCTCGTGCCCTTGTTCAAAAGCTCTTTTATGAATTCCCTTGTCATTCCTTGCATTGCCATGTCATTACCTCATTGGTTGTACTTCTCCGATATGCGCTCGTACGGAGCCTTCAGCGCCTGCACCTGCAGCCTGCTTATCGTCTCGCCGGCCTTCTGCACCATCGATACGGCGCGCCTGAACTCATCGGTTGTGAGTTCGCCGTCCATCTGCAGCAGCAGGACCTCGCCGGTCCTCGGGCTGATGCATATCGGCACGTCTGCCTGCGAGTAGTTGTCCTCGATCTTGTTCATGTCCAGTATGAGATTCTCGCCGGCCTTGCCTACGGACACAGCGAACGGTATGTCGCGCATAGGTATTCCTGATGTCGCGAGGGCGACAGCTGCGCAGGTTATCCCCGCTGCCCTTGTGCCCCCGTCGCTCTGCAGGACCTCTATGTATAGGTCTATCGCGTTGCCGGGGAACTGGTTCAGGAGCACGACGTTCTCGAATACCTCCTTGGTGACCTTCGAAATCTCTATCGCCCTCCTGTTCGGGCCAGCCCTTCCGTGCTCCTCGAGCGACGAGAACGGCGCCATCTGGTATCTGCACTTTATGACGCATTTCTCAGGGTCACCGGTGTGCTTCGGCAGGGCTTCCTTCGGCCCGTAGACGCCTGCCAGTATCTTGTTGTTGCCCCACTCTATGTACGCGGAGCCGTCAGCGTTCTTTATCACGTTCGATACGATCTTTATGTTCCTGAGCTCGTCAAAGGCGCGGCCGTCCAGCCGCTTCCCGTTGACTATGAGTTCTGGTTTGTTTTCAGAGCTTCCCATCGTTACACCTTTCTAGTTTCTAGCATCTCCTTTATCCGCTCGGTGAGCCCCTGGGTGTGCGCCTCTTCCTGTATCCGCATGATCGCGGCTGTCGCAAGGGCTATGTCTCCGCCCTTCATCCACACCATACCGTTCCTGCCCACCTTTATCATCGCCTTCGTGCCGTCAGACAGCTGCTTGAGCATGGTATCCTGTTTGCCTATCACGCGCGGCACCTTGCTCGGCTTTATGTTCATTATCTTGCCGCCGAACAGCTTCTTGGCGCGCATCAGCACCACCGTGCCAGTCTTGTCGAGTTCCTTGACGAACGCCTCGACCACGTCGCCGGTCTGCACCTGCGTCTCCATGTACTTGGCCACGATTATGCCCTTGTAAGGGGCGTTGAGCGATACGGAGTAGCTGTTGAGCTTCTCCTCCTCGATTATCCCGATGACCACGTCGCCGTGTATCGGATACCACAGCCCCTCCAACGGTATGAGCTTCTTCTTCTCATCGTCGTAGTTGCCAAGCACCGTCGAATAGGTCCTGTCGTGCTCTATTATCGCGTGCTCTATGTTCGCAGGTTTGTCTTCCAGTTGGTCCCCGGGGACCACGAGTCTTATTGGCATTTTCATACCTCTATCAGTTTTGTCGTTGCGCTTCCCTTTGTGAAGTTGTTAAGCTTCTCGAAGAATTCCGCCTGCAGTCCTGCAGGGAATTCCACGGTAGCGCTCAATGAACCATCATTCAGCCATTTCTCATCCTTCAGCCCGTACTGCTTGAGCAGCCCGTAGCACCTGTTCGCGAACTCCGGGGGTATCGTGACCTCCATCCGCGCCGTCGCGAACTTTATCGGCAGGAACATGTTTATCTTCTTGAGGACTGCGTCGACCTGTTCCTGCGCCGACTTGAAGGGCTCCACGGTGACCTTCGCCTCCCTCATCGCGTTCTCGATCCGCTGCGCCGGGTGCGGTGCGTTCGTGCGCGGGTCTATGGAATTTCGCGCGATTATGGCGACGACCTGCTTCCTCTTCTCCTCTACGAGCTTGTTCCTCTGTTCTGTTGTGACCGGCACGTTGCCGTTCTTCAGTATCATCTCGACTATCTTCGGGAGGTCTGTGGTGCCGAATATCTTCTTTATCTTGTCCTGGCTCTGCCGTTCTCCCTTGTTCGCGTCCTTGAATATCTCTTCGGTCTGCAGCGCAGTCATCGGGTCCGGGCGCTTCCCGGTTATGTAATCGTACGCGAGGTCCGAATCCACGAATATCTCGAAATTTTCTCCTGACTGAGAGTATTTTGCTATGACTGTCTTGGACATGATTTCACTGAAATAAAAGATCAAAGGTACTTCGCTATCGCGTCAGGAGTGAGCATCGTGTAGTCGTGGTCCGCCTCAAGATAGCTTATGTCGAGGTTCTCCTTGGTGAGCTTCGCCTCGTTTATCTTCTTGATTATCTTGACCCCGAGATTTATCGCGTCCTCGGTTGACATGCCGTCAACAAATTCCTTTACGAGCATCTCCGTGGCGGTCTTCTTGCCGACGCCTATCGCATCCGCCTTGTAGCCCGAGAATTCTGCGCCTGGGCCGAGCTCGAAGAGCCTCGGCTCTGTGTCGAACCCGCCTATCAGCATCGATACCGCATACGGTCGTATGCCGCCGTACTGCGTTGCCTGCATCATGTAAGTGGAAAGGTCGCGCGAGACAGCCTCGACCGACTTGACGTCCTCGTAGATGAGCCTGTGGTTCTGCGCCGAGCTCCTCGCCATATCGACAAGGTGGAGCCCGTCTGCCATCATGCCGCTGTAGGTCGCGCCGATGTGGGCGTCTATCCTGAACACCTTCTGGATGGTCGAAGGCACGGAGAGCGCGTCTGTGATGTTCTTGTGGGCCACGAAGACTACACCGCTCTTGGAGATTATTCCAAGGGACGTCGCGCCCTTTCGGACCGCCTCCTTCGCGTACTCTACCTGAAAGAGCCTTCCGTCTGGGTTGAACATCACTCCTCGGTCGTAAGCCTGTACGTTTGGGTATACCATATTTGCACCGTTATAAAGATAATCACTCTAATTAGTAAAGATTTATACTGGGTGCTTCGGTCTTATATACCTTTTGCTATGCGTGGTGCTTTTATATTTTAACGACGCAGTTACTGTGAGTTTTATGGTAGACGTGGAGATCGGGGGGCAGCATGTCCACGGGGCGCACCCCTCCATACTCAATGTGATAAACCAGAGGAAGAACATCAAGGAGAAGCTTTCCGGGATAAAGCACCGCATAGGCGTGTACAGCGCGAAGGGCGGCGTGGGCAAGACAACAGTTGCAATCAACATGGCATACACGCTGAGCTCGATGGGCTACAAGGTCGGGCTGCTCGACGCGGACATCGACACGCCGAACGTGATGCTCTTCCTCGGAAAGAAAGACGTTGTCGACCCGGTCTATCCGCTCAAGCCCATGGACGTGATGGGCGTCAGGGCCATCTCCACCGGAATGTACGTCGACGACGAGAAGAAGCCGATAATCTGGAGGGGGCCGATGGTTGGCAAGATGATAAGGGAGTTCTTCGAGAACACTGAGTGGGGCGATCTGGACTACCTGATACTGGACCTTCCGCCCGGAACTTCCGACGCTCCGCTCTCGATAATGCAGCTGCTGGAGCTTGACGGCATAGTCCTTGTGACGACTCCTCAAAAGACGGCGGCGACGAACGCGGTCCGCTCTGGACTGATGGCGAAGAGGCTCGGAGTAGCGCTGCTCGGCGTGGTCGAGACGATGTCTTTCGACAAGACATCGGGCGGCAGCGAGGTAGCCGAGGCGCTCGGAGTGGAGGTGCTCGGCAGGATAAAGCATAACAAGAAATTCGACGTCTACAGCGATTCGGGCAAGGTACCGGTATTGGAGGACAACGACATCAGGGAAGAGTTTTTAAGCATCATTAACCGATTACATATCCCCGGTGTAAGATAAATGCCCGAACCCTTCGCTGAACTGTTCAAAGAGTCTGAGATATTCGCAGACCGGGAGGTGCTCTCTCCGCACTACGTCCCGCACAACCTGCTCTTCCGAGAACGTCAGATGGGCGAGATTGCGAAGTACCTCGCGCCGTCGCTGAAGGGGGAGCGCGGGAGAAACCTATTCATATACGGAAAGACGGGCACGGGCAAGACCACATGCGTCAAGAGCGTGCTGGAGAAGGTGAAGGAACTTGCGGTGGTGAAGGCGCGCATCTCCTATGTCAACTGCAGGATCTACAATTCAAGGTACAGGGTGCTGAGCAAGATCGCCAGCGACCACCTTCCGATGTACGCGAAGCGCGGCTATGGCGTCGTCGACATCTACGAGAAGGTCATAAACTGGATAGAGGAGGACGGGAAGGTGCTCGTGGTCGTGCTGGACGAGATCGACCTTGTCAAGGACCTCGACGACCTGATCTACACCATGACCAGGGTCAACAGCGACATAAAGGGAGGCGGCATAACGATAGTCGGGATCTCGAACAAGATATCTTTCAAGGAGGACCTTGATCCGAGAAGCCTCTCGGCGCTTTACGAGAACGAGCTTGTCTTCCCTCCGTACAACTCGACCGAGCTCGCGTCGATACTGAAGGACAGGACCGACAAGGGCTTCAAGAAGGGGAAGATCGACGGTTCCGCGGTCAACCTTGCGGCGGCAGTAGCGGCGAAGGACAGCGGCGATGCGAGGCTGGCGCTCAAGATACTCACCAAGGCCGGGGAACTTGCTGAGGAGAAGAACCTTCCGGTTATCACCCCGAAGGAGATAGAGGACGCCGCGAAATACGCGGAGGAGGACATCGCGTACGAGCTTGTCAACACGCTGCCGGAGCACCAGAAGCTCATCATCTACGCTATCGCCGTGCTCTCGCTGCAGGGCGGCAGGTACAAGAAGCTGACGGAGGGAACGGACACCTACATATTCAGCGGCGAGGTGTACGACAAGTACTCTTCGATAACCCAGTCGATGAACAGGGAGCCGAAGAGCTCGCGGTGGTACAGGAAGTACATCACCGACCTCGAGATGCAGGGGCTCATAGTCACTTACGAGTCAGGCCAGGGAATAAGGGGCCACACGAAGCTGATCAAGCTGGCTTATCCTCCGGAGAAGATAAAGAACACGATAGAGAAGGCCCTGTTCAGGGAGAATGAGGGCGCGGCGCCTGCCGCATAGGTGGTTGCATAAGGTATTTCGACATCACCGAGAATGGAGCCGCAGACGAGAGACTTGCGAAGCGGCTGGGCTACAGCAGGGTCCTGTCGATAGGCAGGGACATCGATGTCGTAAGCGGGCGTGGAGAGCTTCGACAGGGGAAGAGGTGCATCGTTGTCGCGCCGGACGCCAGCGCGGTCTTCAAGACCGTCAGGAACAGGGACGTGCTCGGCTTTGCCTTCCAGGACTCGAACCTCGTGAAGAAGGCCGTGGAGATGATCAAGGAGAACGACAAGCTGCTGCTCGTCCCTGTCTCGATGCTGATGAACGACGACCCGAGGCAGAGGGTGCGCAGCCTCAATCGGGCGCGGAGGCTGGTGAAGTTCGCGCTCAAGGAAAGGGTCGGCATCGCGGTGGTGTCGTTCGCCAAGGACGGCGACT
This sequence comes from Microcaldota archaeon, assembly GCA_030040265.1. GTDB lineage: Archaea > Micrarchaeota > Micrarchaeia > Micrarchaeales > CABMGC01 > JAKAWC01. The sequence goes on along the minus strand of JASHUB010000034.1, from coordinate 7,354 downwards.
ACCTGCTCTCGTCGATGCAGATGCTTGAGGTCGCGAAGAAGCTCGGCGTCGGAGATGAAGGCGCGAAGGCGATGTTGTCGCGCATTGGTGATGCCATATGATACTCAAGAGAAAACTCCGTTACATACTTGTAGAGGCGTCGAAGCCGTTCGACGCGGCAAACAGGACAGTTGCCGCAGGGCTCGAGAGGGCGCTCATGGGGTTCATGGGGGAGCACGACTACGCAGACTCGAACTTCAGGGTCGCGACATCGTGCTCCGACAGAGTGTTTGTCGCCTCGGTTAACCGCGGCAGCGAGCGCGACGTAGCGCTGGCCCTGGCTTTCGTCAAGCATCTCGATTCCAGCCCGATCGGGCTTTACACGATAAGGATATCGGGAACGATGAGGAAGCTACTCTCCGAGTACAAGAAGCTTTACGCTTAGGTGCGCACATGGACGATGTCATACAGATCTTCACGACAACCGATGACAAGATGGTCGCGGTAAAGATTTCGCATTCGCTGGTCGGGCAGAGGCTTGCCGCGTGCGTCCAGATCCTCGGCCCGATATCAAGCCGCTGCCGCTGGAAGGGCAGGATCGTAAGCTCCAGCGAATGGCTGGTCCTGGCGAAGACCAAGAGGTCGCACTACAAGCGGGCCGAGGCTGCGATAAAGAGGGTGCACAACTACACGCTGCCAGAAATACTTGCGGTGCCTGTCATCGAGGGCGATCCGAACTATCTGAAGTGGCTTGGAAGCGAGGTGAAGTGATCTGTCGTCGGATTTTCAGAGAGCAGGAATAGTGGAATTTTTCGCTCCGACGGGACAAAGGTTATTATAATTAACTACTTATAAGCAATCTACTAATTCCTAGGTGAATTAATGAAAATAAATGAGCTGAAGGCTGGAGCCAGCAACGTAACTGTCGAGGCTACAGTTTCAGAAAAACAGGAACCAAGAGAAGTAATAACGAAGTACGGAAAGAGGCTGAATGTCGCAAACGTCACGCTCTCCGACGACACAGGAAGCATAGCCTTCTCCCTTTGGGGCAAGGACATCGAAGCGGTGCACAAGGGCGACAAGATCAGGGTATCGAACGGATACGTTGGCGAGTTCAGGGGCAACCCGCAGCTCTCGACGGGCAAGTTCGGAAAGATAGAGGTCCTTGAGAAGGGCGCAGGCGGCGCGGCCGATGCGGAGCCCGAAGAGGACTACAACCCAGAAGAGGAGTAATCCGCTAGTTTCTTTTTCAGCCCCTTTTGGGGCCTGATTCTTTTTGTTACATAGGTTAGCTTGGCGGCTGCTTTCAGAAGTTGACCTTCAGCTGCTCCCCGATGTGCGGCGCGCTTGCGTCGAAGCCCTCCAGCTTGAGCTCGTCGGCGAACGCCCTTGAGTTCTCCTCGTCCCCGTGCACACACACTATCGTCTCCGGGTTGCTCTTCCTCACGTACTCCAGCAGATCCGAATGTCCCGCGTGGGCCGAGAAATCGTAGATCGATACCGGCGACTTGATGTGGTACTTTTTGTCGTCTATTATTATGGGCTTGTTCTCCAGCAACTTCCTCCCGTTCGTGTCCTCAGCCTGGTACCCTGTCAGTATTATCCTTGAACTCGGCTTGAGCTTAGTGATGTAATCCAGCACGGGGCCGCCGTTCAGCATCCCCGACGTGGTGACCACTATGCTCGGCCCCTCGAGCGCGTGCGCCCTCTGGTGGCCCATGCCGACCCACATCGCCTGCTTCATCGCGGCCGAGAGGAGCTCCTTGTTCTTTGTGTAGTCAGGAAAGCTCATGACTATCTCGGTCGCCGCTTTCGCCATCCCGTCGATGTACGTCATGTCTATCAGGCCGTGCTTGTACAGGATGGCAAGTACCTCCTGGGATCTACCGACAGCGAAGCACGGCACCAGAACGGTCTCGCCGTTGTCCACGCCCTCCTTCACGTTGTCTATGAACTCCTTGATGACCTGATCCCTGTCCGGGTGCTCGCGCTGCGCGTATGTAGACTCGATTATGAGTATGTCGCTCTTCACAATCTCGGCCGGTCCCTGGAGGTACTGCGGCCCCAGCTTGAAGTCTCCGGTGTAGACGAGCTTGCGGCCGGTGCGCAGCTTCTCGATCTCGGTTATGGAGCTTCCGCAGATGTGGCCGGCGTCGTGCAGCGTTATGGCGTAGTCGTGGAACTCGTTGACCTTGCCGTACCTGCACTTCCTGTGCTTCTGCATGAATGCGTGGACCTGCTTCTCGAAGAACGGCGGCTTCTCGTGGTTGTGCTTCGCGATCTTGAGCGAGTCCTCTATGAGCAGCTGGCTGAGTCGCATCGTCGGTTCTGTGCAGAAAGCGACCGGTTCGTGCTTCCGGTACAGGTGCGGGGAGTATCCGGAGTGGTCGAGGTGCGCGTGGCTCAGCACGTATGCGTCGACGCGGCCGGCGCCCATCGGGTACTCGGTCTTGTCGTCTATCTTAACGCCGTAGTCAAGCAGGATGTTCTTCGAGTCCTTCAGGAGGAACGCGGACCGTCCGACCTCGCTTGCCCCTCCCAAAAGCTGTATCTCCAAAAAATCACGGCGTAAACGATTAGAATGCTGGGACAAGATATAAATAAACGATTGTAGATGTAGTAAATGATTTTATGGCGACAGAAGACATTACTTTTCTAGACCTCGCTGTGCTCCTCAAGATAAGCCCAGGAATGGTCCTTGAGAAGATCGGAGGCATGATAAACTCGAGCATCTTCGATGCATCGAACATCGCCGGAGGGCTGAAGCAGAAGGGGCTCATAGACTTCGCGGCGACTTTTCCGGGCCCGACAACGCTGCAGATAACAGACGACGGGAAGGCGCTCATCGCAGACGCGAACGCGAAGGGCTCGGAGCCTTTCGACAAGCTTGACGAGTCGATCCTGTTGCAGCTTTCCGGGGGCAAGCGCATGCCTGCCGAGATGCAGGGCGCCCTGAACATAAGATCGAAGGACCTTGCGCTCAGGATCTACAAGCTCAGCATGCAGGGATTCGCCACCTATGAACTGAAGAACGGCAACGCATACATCATGCTCACCGAGCAGGGATTCCTGAGGGCGAAGACCGAGACAAAGATGGTCGCGCCCATGGAGCAGCAGGCCGGTGCCATGCCGGGCCAGCCGATGCAGGACATGACTGCGCAGCAACAGGCCGCGCAGCAGGCGGCAGCGAACCAGAAGGTCGACCCGGCGAAGATGCCGAGGAAACCGCCGGACTTCAGGATAATAATAGTGCTCGTCGTAATCCTGGTGATCGGACTGGCGGCTATCTGGTATCAGGGATTGTTCAGGTATATCTAATTGTCTGGTGCGATGGCCCTTCTCGAATATATGGCTGCGAAGAAGCTTCTTCAGAAGTATGGGATACGCAGCATCGACAGCTCGTATGTCAAGAGCGCCGACGCTGCCGTGGCCTTCGCGGACGGAGACCCGATAGTCATGAAAGTACTGTCGGACAAGGCGCTCCACAAGTCGAAGGCCGGACTTGTCAGGCTAAACCTTGGCGAGGAGAAGGACATCAGGAAGGCCTTCGCCGATCTTTCGAACAGGGCGAAGAGGCTCAGACCGTACAAGATAATCGCGCAGAGGATGGCAGCCCCTGGCATAGAGATGATAATAGGAGGCAGGACCGACCAGCAGTTCGGCCAGATAGTCCTGATTGGACTCGGAGGGATATACGTTGAGGTGTTCCGCGACTTCGCGCTTAGGATATGCCCGATAACAAGGTACGACGCCGGGGACATGCTCGACCAGCTAAGGTCGAAGAACGTCGTCACTTACAACGGGAAGGCCACAAAGACGCTGGAGGACCTGCTGCTCAAAACATCGAAGCTGCTCGCCGAGAACAACGGGATAAAGGAGCTAGACCTCAACCCGGTGATAATGCGGGCCAACGGATACGATGTCGTTGACATAAGGATATTGAAGTGATAGATTGCGGAGGATGAACCTGGAACCGATGCTTGCGCCGAGAAGCGTTGCGGTGATAGGCGCGTCCAACAATCCAGATAAGGTCGGCCACGTCATACTCCAGAACTACATAGACGCAGGATACGAGGGCAAGCTGTTTCCGGTCAACAAGAATGCTGAGCGGATAGGCAACCTTGAGTCGTTCAAGAGCGTTCTGGACATCGGCGAGGATATCGACCTCGCAGTCATCGCGATACCAGCACCGCTCGTCCCGCAGGTCATGGAGGAGTGCGGGAAGGCCAAAGTGAAGACAGTTATCGTGGTAAGCGGAGGATTCGCAGAGATAGGCGAGACCGCGCTTGAGGAGAAGATTGCGCGGATCGCAATTAAGCACAAGATGGCGCTCGTTGGGCCGAACTGTCTCGGAGTCATGAACCCCAGGTCGAGGGTTGATACGCTCTTCCTGCCGACATACAAGCTCGGCAGGCCCACGGTTGGAGGCGTGAGCTTCATGGCTCAGAGCGGCGCTGTCGGCAGCACCATACTCGACCTCATATCGAGCGAGGGCTTCGGGCTCTCGAAGTTCATCTCATATGGGAATGCTGCATATGCTGACGAGGTCGACATACTCGAATATCTCATAGCTGACAAGGATACGAAAGTCATAGTGATGTACCTCGAAGGCATTAAGCGCCCGAAGGAGTTCCTGGAACTGGCAAGGAGAGCCGCGAAGGCCAAGCCGATAGTGGTGCTCAAGGCCGGGAAGACCGCCGAGGGCGCTGCTGCGGCGCACTCGCACACTGCGGCGCTGTCCGGCAACTACGAGACGCACATGGCGCTGTTCAGGCAGTTCGGGTTCACCATCGCGGACGACCTGAGCGACCTGCTTTACTACGCAAAGATACTCGCTAGCGAGTCGGCCGCTGCGACAGGCAACAGGGTCGCAGTGATAACGAACGGAGGCGGCGCAGGGGTGCTTGCGGCAGACGCAGTTGCGTCAACGAGCAACCTGAAGCTCGCCGAGTTCAGCGCGGAGACGGTGAAGGCGCTGAAGAAGACCATGCCCATACTGTCGAGCATGAGGAACCCACTGGACCTCGCCGGTGACGCGAACTATGCGATTTACGGCAATGCGATTGACATACTCCAGAAGGACAAGAACGTGGACATGTTCATCATAGTGGCGCTCTTCCAGACCCCGGGAGCTGACGACCGGCTGGCGAACGAGCTTGTGAGATACAAGAACTCCATCGGGAAGCCGATGATCGCGATAAGCATAGGCGCTGCCTACACCCAGTCGCACAAGACGATGATGGAGAGCGCAGGCCTTCCGGTCTACGACTCGCCGTCTTCTGCGGCGAAGGCGCTGTCAGAGCTGCTCAAGTACAGCGAGTACAAGCGCAGGAGGCGCTAGTTTCCGTCTCCGCCTGCGTCCCTTTTCGCTTCGTGCAGAGGACCGTCAAGCTCAGTGCCCGCCTTCTTCGCAGCCCACATCAGGTTAGGGGCGTTCAGCCCAAGCCCGTGGATCTGCGTGTGAAGATCTGGCGCGTCTGACTTGACCTGCTGCTGCAGCGTTGCAAAAGCGTCTTCGTTGCTCATTCCCGGACGCATGTGTGAGCCTTCTCCTGCAACAGTCGCGTATGTCACGAGCGCGTTCCTTATCTCAGCGCTGCGCTCCGCCGCCTCGCCATACAGGTCCATCGCTGGCCTTATCTGCGCGAACGTATCGGCTTCTACGCCTCTCATCTGGGGCAATGCGCTTTCGATTCTTTGGCTTATTGTTGGTCGTCCGGCGAATGCGGCTCCGGCGAATCTCACGCCAATGGAACCTACCGAACCTGTACCTCCTAATGCTGGTGTCGATGTCATTTTATCGCCACCAATCACTGCTTTCTGGCGCCTTTTAAAGCCTTTCGGGTTGTGGTGCAGGTGACTAAGTAGGGGGACGATAGACGAAGTGCTATCTCTCGAAGATCTCGTCCATCGCCTTTTTCAGCGCCTTTTCCTTCGGCACGTCTGCGCTCAATATGTCGAAAAGATCGGTCGGATTGACCTTGAGTGCGTATCCGTTCTTCTTCAGTCGTTCTACGAGTATGCCTAGGCCAAACTCGCGGACCGGCTGCTCCAGCGCGCCCTTCGCGTGGCCCTCCTTGAGCTGCAGCCCGATCTCCTCCATCGAACCCTTCGATATCTCGATGACCGCCCTGCCCTCGTACGACTTCGCAAGCTCCCTGACGTCTATGTCCATGTGCTTGAAGCCCTCCTTCATTCTGCCGGTGAGCTCTATCCTGATTATCGGATTGCTGCATTCCCTGAGCACGGAGTCGATCCTCTTTCGAACCGCTTCCTTTATCTCCTTCGGCTCCTTGCCATCGACGTCGACCTTCGCCGATACGAACCTGCGCGACTTTATCTGGTGGAACTCGTACTTGCCGGTTTCTGTGTCGAAGATGTAGAAGCCCTTGGCGTCCTGCTCGTTCTCCTTGAGCTGAGTCAGCACCGTGCTTCCGGGGATGAGGAACGGTTTGCCGTGCACCTTCTTCTCCACCCTGCTGTGTATGTGGCCGTCTATGTAGAGGTCGAACCCCTTTGGCAGCTCTTCGAGGTTGATGAAGTCCTTGCTGAACGGCAGGAGCTCGAACACAGACTGGTGGAAAAGGAATATGTTGAACGCTCCTTTCACGGGCTGCGCGTTCCGCTGGGCGAGCGCCTCCCTGAACCGCTCCTCAGCTATGCCGCCGAGTCCGCAGACCGCGACCCTCTCCCCGCCCTTCTCGATGATGGCTGTTGCCTCGCTTATGTCCACAAGGAAGCCGGCGAGGCTGAGCAGGTCCACAGGGTCCGCCGCACCGTGCGCCCTTCTCTCGTGCGTTCCAGGTATCGCTATGACCGGGACGTCTGTGAAGAGCCTACCCTCGCCTTCGAGGGACACGACCCTTGCCTCCCACTTCTTCTCCTCCAGCGTCCTGAAGAGGTTGATTGCCTCTGCGAGCACTTCCGGTTTCGGGTTCCTCATATCGAAGATGTCCCCAGGTATGAGGAGCGCGTCGGCGGCCGCAGCCGCGCTTGTGAGGGCCTCGCTTGCCTGCGCGTACGCGTCTTCGTGGAAGCGCTCGTACCCGAGGTGGAGGTCCGATAGTATGCCGAGCTTCATAGAAACAAATGATATTTGCCGCAGAAGGTATATCTGCTTTGCGAGCACCCGATAAGGCTTATATAGTGTTCGGGATATACCTATATCGGGGAGCATTTATGCCTAGCAAGAAGAACGACGACAGCCCAGCAAAGAAACCAGCGCAGAAGAAGGCGCCAGCGCCGAAACCAGCAGCGCCGCAGCCTGCGCCTGCACCGCAACCTGTCGAACAGCAGCCTGCACAGCCGCAGGAAGAGCAATGGGGCACGCACACAGCCGGGAGTGCGCAGCAACAGCAGCCAACTCTGCCTCCTA
>JASHUB010000033.1 GCA_030040265.1 Microcaldota archaeon | reverse complement strand
GCTAGGCTTCTGATGCTCTTGTTAAGCGTGCTCTGCTGTATGGTGCACCCTGAAGGAAGGCCGAACCCTGGAGATACTGCCACCGGGGTCGCCGGCTTCTTCGCCGCAGCGGCAGGGACTGCGGCTGCCAGCAGCGGCTGCGAGTATGCGCCCTCTCCGGCGGACATTGCAAACACAACGAATGAGTCCTCGGCGGCAACGAACTGCAGCGATGCCGCTGTGCCGCGGGCACTCTTAGCGAGCGATTGTGACTGGCCGGTTGCATTTGCGAATATCGTTAGGTTGTAGGGCCCAACGTTCTGCAGCGCTATCCCTGCAACTGACAAGTCGGGAGTTCCGGACACCGAGCACTGCGTAGGCCCATAGCGCGACTTCCCTGACAGGGACGAGAAGGCGTAGCCGTTCTGTGGCACGTCGCCCACGGAAGAGGAGTTCACAGAATCGTTCTCATCGGATACCCAAGATGCTGCTGTTATCGGTCCGTTCCCGGAGCCGCCCGCGCAGATGTATGCCGTGTAGCCGCTCGGCAGCGTGACGGAGACCGTGCTGTTCGTAACATTCGTGAGTGTGGTGAAGGCGATCCCGCTGCTCGTAGTCTGCCCTCTGCTATTAGCAACTGGGGCGAACACGTATGCGGCGGCCGAGTATCCTGCTGGGGCGTAGCCGAAAGTGTCAATCGCATTGTACGAACCCGCAGCGAGGCCGCTGCAGGTCGCTATGAATACCGATGTCTGGTTGCTGGGATCCTGCACGTTCTGCTGGGTCACGCAGCCGCTGGGGAGCGTAACCGAGCTGTATGCAGCGGGCGCTCTCTTCGCTGCCGCTGCAGCCGGCATCGCCGCGGCAGGAGCTGGGTGCACCCCTCCTGCAGAGAACACAAGCACGGCATACGAGCCTGACGTCACGACGTTGAATGCGATCGGCAGGCACGATGAACACGCGGCCAGCGCAGCCTTTGCGACTCCTACAGGAGCTGCTGGTGCATTGCCCGATCTGTTTGTGTATATAGTAAGTTTATACGATGCGTAGTTCGATACGCCAACCGTGCCAACCGCAAGGTCTGGCCTCCCAGCAAACTGGCAGTCGGATCCGGAGGCGAGCCTTCCGATAGAAGTATAATTTTCGTAGCCCTGCGCAGAGAGGGCGAGCGAGGAGCTATTCGGTGCTATCGCTTCGTCGGTAATGTCCGGTGTCCACGAGGTGTGCGTTATTGGTCCTGTTCCAGATGCGCCTGCGCATATCACGAGCTGGGTGCTGGTGTGGCTTGCGACGCTTACTGATATGGTGTTCTGTGTCTCCGTGGATGCTGAAGCGAACTGGATCTGAGCCACTGGCGTTGGGGCTGCGGCGAACTGTATGTCGAGCAGGCTTACTATGTGCGCCGGGCTGATGGCGGATAGCACGCCGCTTACGTTAGAGCCGTACAAGCCCAATACGAGGGCGAGGCCGAAGCCTATCAATAGAAATGATGCTGCCTGCTGCCTTCCGATGTTCGAAGTCTGATTATTCTTTGCACTGGTCGCGTTGTTTTTCTTCCCCCTCGCCATTAAATCAATAACCAAATTGAAAGAGAATATTTAAAAATAGTACCACAGCCTTCATTCCTGCGAGTAAACTGCACGGCGCGTCAACGCACCGATACCTATATATAGCATAATGTTGCAACATTATATGATAAATGTGGTCAAATGAAGAAGGCTAATGCTGTCAAGAGGAAATACACTACGATAACTATACCCGGGCCGCTGTTCGAGAAGCTCTCCGAGAGGATAAAGGGCACGGGCTTCTCATCGGTGTCCGATTATGTCACGTACGTGATGCGGGAGCTCGTCGCGGAGATGGGCAAGGGGAAGGGAGCGAAGAAGGAGGGCGATGCGGTCATCGACAAGCTCCGGGCGCTAGGTTATGTTCAGTGATCTCATGGGGAACGAACTTTCTAGGATAGCGGACCTGCTCTGGAAGGACCAGAGCGAGAAGAACTGGGACGCGCTGGCAGCTAACATGAAGAAGGGAGGGGCAAAGTACTACCGGGTGTTCTTCGAGCAGGGAAAGCTCGAGAAGCAGGACGACCTTAGGAAGTCGTACGCTGAGCTGTACGACTCGAAGGAGAAGCCTATAGCGAAGGTGCCGATCTTCAAGACGGAAGGGAAGAAGGTCGAGGGCGCGACCATCTACCTGAAGGGGCTGCTGAACGTAAACAGGGTTGATTGAATGATACAACAGGACATCAAGGAGCTGGAGGAGAGGAGCATATTCATAATGCGCGAAGCCAAGTCGAAGTTCAACAAGGTCGCTGCGCTGTGGAGCATGGGCAAGGATTCGACGACAATGCTGGCGCTCGCAAGGAAGGCGTTCCTTGGCAAGGTGCCTTTCCCGGTTATCCACATAGACAACAGCATCGACTTTCCGGAGACGTACGCATTCAGGGAGGAGCTGGCGAAGAAATGGAAGCTGGACCTGATCGTGGCGAAGAGCGAGATCAAGCCGGAACTGTCTGGGTTCGCATGCTGTGGCGAGAACAAGACCGTGGCGCTGAAGAAGCTCATGGAGCAGTACGGCTTCGACGCGCTCATAGTCTCGATTAGGAGGGACGAGCACGGCATAAGGGCGAAGGAGAGGTACATGAGCCCGAGGGACAAGGAATTCAAGTGGAACTTCAAGGACCAGCCTGCGGAGATATGGGACGACTATTCATCGAAGATGGACGTGAAGGGCCACGTGCGGATACATCCGCTGCTGGACTGGAACGAGATAGACATCTGGCAGTACATCAAGAAGAACAAGGTGCCGATGAACCCTCTCTACTTCTCAAGGAACGGGTACCGCTTCAGGTCACTAGGGTGCACACACTGCACCGTAGCCCTCAAGTCGGGAGCGAAGAACGTGAACGACATAATAAAGGAGCTGGCGACGACGGAGACTGAGGAGAGGTCCGGAAGGAGCCAGGACAAGGAGAAGGAGTACACCATGGAGAAGCTCAGGTCCCTAGGATACATGTGATTCGATGCTTATAACGAGGGTCACCCTTCTGGGCCACAAGGACCACGGCAAGTCTACGCTGATCGGCAGCATGCTCATGGCGACGCACTCCGTGACAGAGACGAGGATAAGCGAGGCCAAGAAGATCAGCAAGCAGCTGGGTCGCCAGTTCGAGCCGGGCTACATTCTGGACAGCTTCTCTGAGGAGAGGGAGGGCGGGCTCACAATCGACACTACAAGGGCGCAGGTCAAGTACAAGGACAGCGCCTTCGAGTTCATAGACGTGCCTGGGCACGAGGAGCTCATCAAAAACATGATGAGCGGTGCATCGTACGCTGACTTCGCGCTGCTCCTCATATCCGCGAAGCCGGACGAGGGCATAAGGGACCAGACCAAGCGGCACCTCTTCCTCGCGAAGATGATGGGGATAAAGCGGATAGTCATCGCGGTCAACAAGATGGACACGATAGACTACAGCAGGGAACGGTTCCACGAGATTGAGTCGTCGATACTAGAGTTCCTTGAGCGGATAGGCTTCAACAAAGCGCACGTGACGTTCGTGCCGATCTCGGCGTACAACTCCGAGAACCTGGTGGCGAAGAGCGGCAAGATGCCGTGGTACAGAGGCCTCACGCTCCTTGATGAGCTCGAGAAGCTCTCCCTGGAAAAGAAGGGCGCGGCCGGCGAGAAGTTGTATGCGATAATGCAGGGCGTTATTCCAGGCGCCGAGGATGTCGCGGCAGGAAAGATGGTCAGCGGAGAGCTCAAGGTAGGTGACAAGGTCTCGCTGCTTCCGGGCAGCGGAGTGTATGCAGTCAAGGAGATAATAGTCAAGGGCAAGAAGGCAAGGAAGGCGGATCCTGGCCAGAACGTGGCCCTCCGCTTCGACAAGGACTTAGAATTCGACGCCCGCGGAAGCGTGATGTGCAGGAGCAATGACAAGGTCAAGGCAAGAGACACCGTCGAGTCGATAATATTCGTGACGAAGGCGCTGGGCAGAGCGACAAAGATAAAGTTCGGCGGCAGCGAGATCCCATGCGATGTCAGGATAACCAAGCTCCTCGACACGACCACAGGCAAGGAATCGCCGGGAAAGGCGCTAGAACCGCTCTCCGCGGCAAGAGCGAGCCTAAAGCTGCAGCGCCAGATAGTTGCGGAGCCTTTTGACAGGCTTCCGGACCTCGGAAGGTTCGTGCTCTACGATGAAGGCGGCTTCGCGGGGATAGGGATAATCACCGCTTAGAAAGCATCTTGAGCACAAGGTCTCGGTAGGAATCAAGCATGTCAGATTC
>JASHUB010000032.1 GCA_030040265.1 Microcaldota archaeon | reverse complement strand
TGTTGTGTGGAAAGGTATTTATATCTATTAATGCCGTATTAATACGTTGTTAATATGGTTAAAGCGCTCATAAACATAGATGAAGATACAAACAGACTACTAGCAATGATAAAAGCCCAGTTTGGACTTAAGGATAAGTCACAGGCTATAGAGGTGCTCGCTGAGGAGTACGAAGAGCTGATTTCCGAGCATCGCGTAAGGCCCTCATTCCTAAGAAGACTCAAAAAATTAGAGAAAGAACGCAAGATAAGGATAGGTACAATAGAAGATTTTGATAGGCGATACGGGATAAAGAAGTGATTTGGTGGCTGGATGCAACCGTACACTTTGGAACAGAACGAAAGCATAGACAAGATTTTCTTTAAATTGTCAAGAAAAAATCCAAAACAGTTGCTCATCATCCGAAAGAAGATAGCGCAAATATTGGAGAATCCAGGCCGCTTTAAACCTCTAAGAAGTGACATGAAGAACTACCGTGAAATCCACGTAGACAAGCATTTTGTATTGGTTTATGCTATAAATGAAGAAGCCAAAACTGTGAGGATAGTAGCCTATGATCACCACGAAAAGATATTTCCCGATTAAGTCCCAACTCCAGGCCAAGGCGTCTTCTGCTCATAAGATAATGCCCGTCCTTCCCAGTCAGACGCCGTTTGACGAATGCGCAGCATGCCTTAAATATCACGCGAATGCGTTAGCTACTGTGCAAAGATGCTGTTTTCAAGACACAACAAGGTAGCCAGCGAGCCAAAGGAAGCAGAGCCTGCGGCCCCAAAAGCGGGGCTGATAGACACGCTGAGGGACAGGCACAGCACAACGCTGCTATCCGGCCTGAGGAGAGGGATAAGATCGCGTTCCGGGAGCCTTGGCAGTTCCTTGACCTTGGCGGGGGCAACAGCTATCGCTGTTGCAATCAACATAGCAGCAATCTACATCGTATTGAAAGAACCGGATCCGCAAGGCTCTAACATCGCGTTAGCTTTTTCTCCGTGGGCAGCCGTGTATCTAGCATATGTGAACCACCTCCAAGTTACAGAGAAGTCAAAACCTGAAGCCGAAGACAAGCTACAACAAACACGACCATATTCCCCCTACACGCCGCCTAAGAAAACTCCATACGAACAAAGGATAGAAGACATGAAATGGGCACACGACCATAATTACGGAAAAGACTGCGACCGGTGTTGGGGTAGCAGAGGCTACAATGCCAGGATTGTCACCGGACATCGCACACATTACATGAGTGTTTACACGGGAGGCGGATCCCCAGACCTCCGCGCGGTTTCAGATCCATATGAGCATGTGGTGAGTGAAAAATGCTATTGTGCATGCCACAAACCTGAATATGCAACAAGCGCCGCCATTATGGAATACACGAGATACGTACAGGCTGAAAAGAGGAGAGAGAGGAGAGCTCGCGCAGCGACAAAGGCCAAGAGGAAGAGAGCGGCACACAGCAGCAAAGCCTGATGGACACTTTAAGTCTTCACCCAGTAAGGTATCCCATTTATTAACGAATGTCCAAACCATAATGTGGTTCGATGATAAAGTCTCTTTACAGTCTGGCCGTGATGGTCTCCGATGGGAAAAAGGCGACAAAGTGGTACACAGAGAAGCTCGGCTTCAAAGTCTACGAGAACAAAGGGCACTGGGTGACCGTTGGCCCGAAAGGCTCCAAGTTCTACCTCCACCTATGCCAGGCCAACCGGAAGTACGGGACAAAGCTCGAGCCGGGCAACAGCGGCGTCGCGATGGTGGTCGACGACCTCGACAAGACGTACGCACAGCTAAGCGCCAAGGGAGTGAAGTTCTCGCAGAAGCCCATAGACCAGGGCTGGGGCAAGTACGCCTCATTCAAGGACCCGGACAGGAACGAGTTCTACCTCTATGAGTGACATGGCGAAGCTATCTCCGGTACTCTTCTACTACGAAAAAGGTGAGAACATAGAGTTCTCCAATCTTTATCCCTCCAGGATACGGATCTCGGGCAGGAGCTACGGATCGGTCGAAGCCTACTACCAAAGCAGAAAGGCCAAAACTGCAGAGCTGAGGAAATGGATAGCATCCGCAAGGAACGGCGCCGAGGCGAAGAGGAGAGGGGAGTCCCTGAAACGCGACCAAATTGCCAAAGATTGGAACCTGAAACGGCTTGCAGTCATGCGCAAGGCCCTGTTCGCAAAGTTCACACAGAACCAACGACTGCGCATGAGGCTTCTTGCAACAGGCAACGCCGAGATGCACGAGGACTCGCCAGATGACATGTTCTGGGGTATTAAGGGACGTGACGTCATGGGCAAGATGCTCGTGAGGCTCAGGTCGGCGCTCAAGTCCGGCAAACCTAGACGCTTCCTGGATGCGTAACCTTTATAGCTTCTCAGTTCTTATAACTGGGTTATAAAACGTAGCTGGCTTATTGTGAATTTATGGGAAATCTTCTGGGCACTGTGCTCTTTTCTGTGATAATGGGCTTCTCGATATACATCTCATTGCCCCTAGTGCTAAGGAAGAAGACCACAGAACGGACCACGCGGCTGCTCAACGCCGTTGCGATAGGGATACTGATTTTCCTCATCGGCGACGTGTTCTCTGATGCAGCGCCAAGCCTGTACAACAGCAGCTCGCCGGGCGGCTACTTCGCCAACCCGAGCCTCGGAATAGCATTCGCCATAGCGTTGGTGATAGGCTTCTTCATGCTCTACCTGTTCGAGAACAGGTCGAAGAAGGGCCTGACTCCAGCGATGATGTCGCTGATGATCGCAATAGGCATGGGCCTCCAGAACCTCACCGAGGGACTGGTGTTCGGCTCGCTTTCCGCATCTATCGGCCTGTTCTCAGGAATCGCGCTAGTGGTCCTTGTAGGGTTCGTGCTGCAGAACATAACCGAAGGGTTCCCCATCGCGGCACCGTTCCTGAGCCACGATGACAAGAAGCTCTGGCTCATGGCCCTGCTCTTCCTGATAGGAGGACTTCCTACCGTCATAGGAGGCGTGGCAGGGTTCTTCTACAGCTCAACCCTGTTCAACGTCTTCTTCGACGGCCTTGCGATAGGGGCCATCCTGTACGTGATACTGCCTATGATAAAGCACCAGCTCAAGGACATAGACCCGATAAAGCAGAAGCTCGTGTACATAGGCATATTCCTCGGGTTCCTGATAGGGTTCCTCGTGAACCTGGTCTAGGAAAGCGGCTTCCTCATCCTCGTCGGCCTTGGGTGCTCGTCCCTGTATCTTACGTATGCGAAGAAACCCAGCGCAGCCGCAAGGAACACGCAACCGAGTGCTGAAACGACCAGCACGTAAGTCGAGATTGGAGGCACCGTAATGTAGTTCATGACATTCACCGCCTGCCCAAAGAGCGACGGGTATTCAATGAGTTCGAACGCAAAAATGCCATAGATCAGGAACGCCAGGGCCGTGACCTGCGGATACTTCCCGTCTTTGACATAAACGAACAGCATTATCAGGAACAGAACAATCACCGGAACGGCCAGGTACCATGCAGAGGCGAGGTCCGCAATCACGTATGGCACGTACAGCCACAGGCCGGTGAACAGCACCAATACGGACAAGGCCATGAGGCCGCACATGGCTGCGGTGTCGAGCCACGAGCCCCACGGTTTGATTCCTAACACCACGACCGAACACGAAAGTGCGAGCAGGAGCACTGAGACGAACAGCATTATGTTGAACGGGTTCAGGGCGAGCTGCACTGGCGACATCGCAAGGCTTGCAAGGTTAACGGCTGCGCCGCTCAGAGAGGAACTCAGCACGGAGAACAACAGGAACATCGTAACAACAGTCAGCACGCCGTAGATCCTGAAGAACCACTTCGTCTCCCAGTTCTCGCCAGTGAGCTCTGAGAAACCCAGGAAAGCATCCCTGGTTATGAGCGCCAGCGCAGCTAGCAGGACCGGTCCGACATACAGCGTGTCTATCACTGGAAGTGCTCCGGGGAACGTTGCGGCGAGATTCACCAAGTAGAAGACCGAGAACGTCCCGGTTATCTCCCAGACCGGCGCGATGTAGGTCATTATCCTGTTCTTGTACTTCGAGTAGTCTATGAATGACACAAGCGCCACGCCAAGCTCGAGTATGAAGAGCGACACTACTATCGCGAATATGACGTAGTTCATGGTTACCAGTGCGTTCATTCTTTCAACTCATTGCGTAGCAGCTTCCTGGACAGCACCCTCTTCAGGACGATGAAGGTCAGCGGGAGTATGATGATATAGATGACCACGATGAGGATAGCGATCGGTATTATGGACGGCGACATGTTTGCCGCCTGCTGCACGGTCATCACGTTGTAGATTATCCACGGCTGCCTGCCGAACTCGTCCACCATCCATCCGTTTTCCAGCAGCACCAGCCCGGCTGCTCCAAGGAGTATGAAGAGCTTGAGCACCAGTCCGTTGGTGAACACCTTCTTCTTAAGTAGATCAAGCACGAAGATTATGAAGAGGAAGCCTCCGATTCCTATTCCCAGGAAGAACATCAGGTCGAACATGTCGTGTACTATCAGCGGCGGCCACGTGCTCTGCGGATACTGGTTCAGCCCCGGCACTGTCCCATTCGCGCTCCCCGTAGCCAGTATGCTTTGCAGGTCAGGTATCGCAAGCCCGTACTGCACCGTTCCGTTAACGTAGATGCCGCCGATTATCTCAGGTGCATGGCTCATCGCGTTGAGGTCCAGCTCGATTGCCGCGTACTTCTCCGGCTGGAAGCTGTAGAGTCCCTCGATTGACCATATCCCGGTCATGATCGCAAACACCGTAGCGATGAGCGCTATGTAGAACGTAAGCCTCAGCGCCTTCCTGTAGTATTCCCGCTCATCATCGGTGCCCGCGTTCAGGAACCTGTAAGCGAAATATGCAAGGAACAGCGCCGCGCCTGCAAAGTAAGAAGTGGAAACAACGTGCATCACCTCTATCCCTGCTGACGGGGAAAAGAACACCGCCAGCGGGTTCACTCCAGTGACCGTGCCGTTCGCGAGGTATGCTGATATATTGAATCCTGCAGGGGTGTTCATGAAGGCGTTCAGCACCGTTATCAGCGCAGCAGAGGCCGCGGCCCCCAACGCGACAACGCCCATAACGAGCACCGGCACGTACTTGTGCTCGAACACGCTGTGCGAATAGAAGTATATGGCAAGGAAGATCGACTCCATGAAGAACGCAAACACCTCCACGTAGACAGGCAGTATTGCGACCTTCCCGACCAGCGTCATGAACGTCGGCCAAAGGAAGAACAAGTTGGCTGCGACAAGGAACCCTGACGCAGTACCGACCGCGAAGAACACCAGCAGCGCGGTGGACAGTCTTCTTGCCATCACCGCGTAGGCCTTGTCTTCGTATTTTGCACCGAGATAGTCTGCGCACAGTATGAGCACCGGCAGCACGACGCCTATGACTGCAAGGATGATGTGTATCGCTAGGGAGAAGGCCATAGCGAACCTATCAAAGAATATCGGGCCAAACATGATCAAGCACTGATTCAAGCAAGAATGCCTTCGTTTCTATATAAACCCATACCAGAGGCAGAGTATGCCGACAAACTCGGACAGGTAAAGGAACGCGGGATATTGGACGAGGTAAAGCGTGCCGGCCACGCTGACCACTATGACCCCGACTATTATGGAGAGCAGCTTGTTGCTCCTCTTTTTTATGTAGCTCTTCGCCGCGACAATGACAAGAACCAATGCAGCCGGGAACGTTATGAACGCTGACCAGATCGCGACCCAGTATGGCAGGTTCCCAAACACCACATACTCGGTCAGTATGTAACCTATGTGGCTCGCCACAAGCGAGTACAGGAGCAGCAGGGTGAACACAGCATTGTACGCATAATAGGCGAGCCTCAGCCGGTGCGAGTCAACAAGTTGCATCGATCCCATCGCCAGGAATTCGACAAGGAGCGCGACGACAAAAAGGTATGACGCTATCAGGAATTCCGAATATGCGTTGTAAGCGAACACCACCTCTATAAGCACGCCTAGCACGAAGAGCCACAGTCCGATGGACCAGAGCATCAGGGGCCTGCTCGGCTTCGCAATGCACTTCCTGGTTATCACGACGGCAAGTCCCACCGAAAGCAGCAGGATGATTATGGTCGTAGCCTGCACCGCGAGCTGCGATGTGAGTAGTTCCAGCATATCAACGTAATAGTCTTGTCAACATAGATTTTAATTCTTATCATGGATTTGTAATGCGAGGCGTAATGCAAAGGAACAAGGTCTCAAGAGAACTCGCCAAGGTAAAACTGCACCGTCGCGTGCTGCGCTGCGAACGAACTTTCTTGGACATTTTCGAGGGATTCGACAGGATCCCTGCTGTAAGAGCCATATTCGGCGACAAGACACGCAACACTCTCTCCAAGCTGCTCGTCGCCCCGGTGAAGGGGGCCGGGTATATGTGGGTCGACCAGTACAACATCCGGATAATGCTGAGCGTCGAGTATCTGGAGGATGCGCCGAAGCTCGACCTCTACTTGGACGCGATACACGAGCTGGTGCACATACAACAGCGCCTAGATGGCAAGAACCTGTTCGACACGAAGTACAAATATGTCGACCGGCCGACCGAGATAGAGGCGTACAGGGCAGCTGCTCAGGAGGCGCACAGGCTCGGGATGGGCAGGGAGGAGATAAAGGAGTACCTTCGCGTGTTCTGGATGACCGACGGAGACCTGAACCGGCTTTATAAAAGAATGCATCTGCCACGTTAATTGTCGTAAGGTATATAAATCCCATCTTTCAAATGGTCTGTCATTGCAAAAATGTGATATCAATGGCGGCACCAAGAATAGCAGGCAATCTTTCGCCTGTAGACCATGTAAAGGCTGGAACAGAATGGTTCTCTAAGATAGGGACCGAAAGAGCGACGAACAACAGGGGCTTCGCAGAGAGCGGGCTAAGGCACCTGCTTCCAGCTGCGCGGGCATACGCACTAGAAGGCAAGCACGACAATGCGATAGATGCGCTTCTTCCAGCTGTCGAGACTATACACAGCCAAAGGATAGTCGTCGACGTAGGGCTCATGAACCAGGTCAGGCAGATCGCAAGGGACCTTTCCGGAAAGAATCCAAAGGCGCGCGCCCTGATCGCTGCGGCAAGATAACGGCGAAGGCACCCAGCTTAATAACCTTCGCAGGCATATAGCATTGCAAAGGTGAAAGGATGGTCGACATCCAGTCGGCAGAAGTTAAGACGCTGGTCCTGCACCATGTGTACAAGGTCTCTACCAGCGAGATGATTAAGTCAAGCCTTACTCCGCAGGGCATAGTCCGGCCGCTGTTCTGGGCCGAAGGGGTGCTTTTCAACTACTATACGCTGCCACTCGATGTAGAGGATGTCTCCAAGGACTTCCTGAACGGCAAGGAGCACTGGGCCGAGGTCTACTGGACAGAGCAGCCCGTTTACAAGGAAATGATCGAGCTTGACGAGGAGCACCTAAAAGGAGTCAAGATACGCGTCATAGATGCGGGAGCATTCTCCCCGCACAGGGAACTCGCGAAGTGGCTCAAGGGGAAGGCGAAGAAGCAGTGATTTTTTGGCGATGACACAGCAGGCGCAGGAGGCTCTCCGCGCCGGAAGCATAAAGCTCAAGGTGATACGGTCGGGGATGTACCAGCAGCTCACATTCAAAGTGAGGAAGACCAATCTCGGCAACATAACCTACACCGAGCTGTACACCGAGCGGCTAATAGACGCTAACGAGCTGTCGAGACTGGCCAACGAGATCGGGCTTCCGGTCGAGGCGCAGAACGGCCGCGCGTTCCCCAAAGGCACTTCTGCAGGCGACTTCTCATCGCTGTAGGTTTAGAACTGCCCCCTTGTCCCTACTCTTGGCTTTCCTTTGCAGGTCGGGCACATGCCGGTGACGCTGTCATAGTGGTTGTCGCACACGTCCCTGCCGCAGATCCTGCACTTGTGCTTCGCCTCCCTCCCGCACAGGTTGCAGTGCGGATGCACCTGCCTCGGCGGGTTGAATATGTTCGGCATGCTATCACACTAACATCGAAGTTCTCTTTTTTAGACCTGCCTCTTCATCGTCCTGCCCCTTCCCTTGCACGAGGAGCAGAGCCCGCTCGCAGGGTCGTAGTGCATGTCGCAAGCAGGCCTGCCGCACATCTTGCACGTGTGCTTGGATGGCATTCCGCAGATGTGGCACAGCGCAGCGACGTCAGGCAAGTTATCAGCTCACGATCTCGAGGTCCACCATGCTCTTGAGCAGGTCCTTCGCCCGCTCCAGAGACAATGGCTTGGTCCCCTTGCTCTTTGAGTATCTGCACTGGTACCTTATATAAGTCTCGTTGATCCTCGTGTCGGGATTTATCTGGCGGCACCGCTCCATGTAAGCCATTATGGCCTGCACGGCCTTCTCCTCGTCCATCTTCTTCACGTTCACGAAATACGGGGCAAGGATGAGGTTGACAGACCTGTGCCTTACGTCTGCGATTGGCGTGGCGAGCAGCCTCTCGATCCAGGTGTACCTGCCGCTGTGTGCGCCAGTTTCCTCTGTTATCTTCACCTCCGGCGCCTTTATGGTCTTCGCGACTGCAATCACCTCTTTAGGCAGCTGGCGCTGGCTTATCGGAAGGCCCCTGCGCAACTCCATCCTAACGGCGATCTCGACCAGTCTGCGCATGTCTGCCTGTTCAAGGTAGACAAGCCCATTCTCGAGGTCCTGCAGCGCCAGCGGGAACAGCCTCGACCTGCCCGAAACCTTGACCAGCGAAGTGAACGGCATCCTGTAACCAGAATCGGTCTTGTGGACTTCCGGGAAGACCGCCTTCAGGACCCTGAACGCGTTTGCATCTTCGTCAGCAGCGAACGCCTCGGCCGACCTCTTCGCCTCCGCAGAGACATACGTCTCTAGGGCGGTGAGGTTGTTCAGCGCGCTCACCAGCATCCTCGCATAGACGTAGCTCATCAGATACGTGTACCTGAGCTCGGCGTTGGACGTCTTGGAGAACTGGATGTCGCCCTTGTCTATCGCGTTCTGCACACGCGTCTTTCCTGCGGCGAGCAGCCTCTCGTCTATCGCCGTAACGTTGGCATGCTCGACGAGCTCCTTCGCCTCCTTCGTGAAGGGATACCTGTAGGCGAAGTCAAGCTTCGCCTCGTCCAGCTGTGGCATAAAGATGAGACTACTCCTCCATGTAAGGCGCGAGGAAGTAGGTCACTGAAGCCTCGCCTATCTTGTAGTTCAGCTTCAGGGGCTCGTTAGACTTGAGCCCTATGTTGATCGCACTCCCGCTCGGGCACGACTTGACCATGTTCTCCAGGAATTCGAGGTTGAAGACCGCCTCCGCGTTCTTCCCCGCGTCGACCTTCTTTATCACTGCGCCGTCGTTCTCGTGCACTTCCTCAAGCTCTCCGGAATCCCCGTGAGCGCTTATCACGAACTGGTTCTTCGACGCCTTGAACGCTATGTAAGAAGAGATGAGGCTTGCGTCCTTGATTATCTCCTTCAGAGGCTCGCCGCTGATCTCGACCTTCGCGTCGAACTCGACGTTCGGCTCCTTCTCTACGCCCTTTTTGACATCTATCATCTGCAGCTTGTACCTCCTCTTCGCGCTGGCGCCGAGGAACTCCATGCTGAGCTTGTTGTCAGCGTCCTTCATGACGAGAGCCTCGTTGTCCCTCGTCCTTGAGAGTATCTTGGACAGGTTCTCCAGGTTGAGGCCTACGTTGACGCCCTTGTCAACAGTGTACTTCGAGAACGCCTTTGCAGGTATGAAGAACGAGACCATGCTGATTCCGGAAGGGTCCATCGCCTTCAGGGTTATGCCATCGCTTGATATGTTGAACGAACCTTCATCAACGAGGCTGACTATCGAATCCACGCAGTCTCTCCAATACTTGGCATTGTCGATTTTTATCTCTAGCATAGTACCTGTCCCCTTTAGCAATTAGTGATAATATATGCAAGCGATTAGTATTTAAATGCTTTTTAGGGAACCGCTACCTCGCGCTTCTCGATATAAAATAGAGGTAAATCAAGATGAGCACAATAATGACAACCGCAATTGCAATGGCGAGAAAGATCGCGGTGCTGCTGTTCCCAATCACTATTGGAAGAAAGCCGATCACTATGACTCCCCCTACCTTGGTGCTGTTGCTGCTCTGACCCGGCGGCACGCTGAGCAGGCTGAACGCGACGAGCGCCAGGAAACCCGCCACTATAAGCCCGATGCCGATGTAAGCAAGGTTGTCGTACACAAGTCTATATACCGAAGCGGGCATTATTAAGCGGTGCTCATTCATGATCGCCATGGTCTACAACATCAACAACGAGCCGTCGCGCAACATGGCAGAGCACATAATCGCGAACCACGACTTCGAGGAGCGTTCCGGGAAGGACGGCAGGTTCTTCGAAGCCGACAAGATGCGGATGTACGAGATAAGCTCAGAGCTGATAAGCGCCGAGTCCGCCGATTCGTTTCCTGGAGACGTGATTTACTTCCTTTCCAGCCACTTCAGCGCAGCCGGAAGGCCGGCCATGACCACGCATCCGACCGGCAACTGGAACAAGGCCGAGCTTGGCGGGCAGCCAAAGACCCTTTCAACAGCAGCCGCGACAGCGATGCTCTCCGCGCTGCGGTCGATATCGAAAGTCGATGCGCCATCTCACGACAAGACATATGAGGCGACGCACCACGGCCCTACCATAACGAAACCATCGCTGTTCGTTGAGGTAGGCGGAGACAGGGAGGCACAGAAGGACAAGAAGGCTGCCGCGCTTGCAGCAGAAGCGTTCTACAGCTCGATGATAGACTACCTGGACGGGAACGTGGACTGCGCCAAGATTGTGCTGGGCATAGGCGGAGTCCACTATCCGTCGAAGTTCACAGCGCTGGCGCTCGAGAAGGGCTACGCGTTCTCGCACATCATGCCGAAGCACGGCATAATGAACGACGACGGCAGCGATAACCTCGGAATGCTCTCGCAGGCCGTCTCGAAGACGATGGAGAAGGTGGATGGCGCTGTCATAGACTGGAAGAGCGTCGGATCCCCGGTGAGGACCGCGATAGTGAAGAAACTCGATGAGATGGGGCTTGACTATGAAAGGGCTTAACGCATTCATCGCGCTTCTCTTCGCAATCACCGCATTGGGAACGGCGCACGCCCAATACTGGTTCCAGACAGGGGCGGTGGCAGGCGGTTACACGCTGCCGAACAACGGTGCCAGCGTCTACATAGAGACAGTTAAACAGCATCTCACCAGCGGCTCCGCAGGCTTCTGGGTGGGCCAGGCGCTCAGGAATGGCGGCTTCGTCCAGGTGGGGTACCTGATAGAGAGCGAGAACGCGTCCTATCCGGTCCAGTGCGGTCCGTCCGGCTGCAGCAAGAATGAGAACATAACCGCGGGAGACGCAGAATGGTTCTACGAGTACTTCCCGAACAACGCATCGACCGGATTCCTTGGGGCCGTCGGCCCTGAAGGGTCGGCCGGCCCTTACGGCAGCATAAACGACTACAGCTTCACGTCCAACGGCGACACCTGGACCTTCTTCATGAACGGATTCCCTCTCGGCAACGTCACCATATCGAACTCGACCCCCATCGCCGCGTACCCTGTCGCGATGGCAGAGGTGTCGAACGCAACTTCAGCCCAGGATATGGCCCCGGTCACGTTCTTCAGGCTCTCCTACCTGAGCGGGTCGGCTTTCACCGACGTTCTCAACGGCACGTCGTACATCGGCTACGGCGCATATAGCGCTGTGAACGCGATTAACCCGTACGGAATCGAGGAGACCAATGGCATGTCTGATTACTTTGCCATAGGCTCCGGCCTCCCACAGCCAAAGAACGGCACCCTGTTATGGAGCACACGCACAGGAGCATTCGGCACCGCGACTGCAGGCTGGTACGTGAT
>JASHUB010000031.1 GCA_030040265.1 Microcaldota archaeon | reverse complement strand
TATATAATGCTTATGGACTTCATAATCCTCGACACGAGCTCGATGGTCTTCGCGCTATCGAACAAGGTCGACCCGTTCGCCAGGGTGAGGGACCAGCTGCCCTCGTACAGGGTCCTCATCTCCGAAGGGATAATCGGCGAACTCAGGAAACTCGCATCCGGGTCGAAGAAGGAGAAGAAGTTCGCAGCCGTCGCCCTCGCCCTGCTGCAGAAGCAGGACATCGAGACCATGCCAGACACCGGTCCGGTGGACCGCTGGATAGCCCGCGAAGCGCACTCGAGGCCGTGCATGGTCTGCACCAATGACATCAAGCTCAAGGCCGCGCTCAAGAGGCGCGGCGTCGGGGTCGTATCGATGGCCAGGAACGGTGAGCTCCGATAGCAAAGTTATTAAACTCTTTCTTAGCAATACTATCTGCAAGGGTTGGCCATTACGCGCAAACCCTAGCACGAATTGTTATCGCTTAAACGGTGAAATCTTGTATTACATAAACACGGTGAAGGACACTATAAGCATCTCGCCAAAGTACATGGGCGAGGATCTTACCAAGGCCGTAGAGGAGACCCTGAGGAACAAGTACGAGCGTATACTCGACAGGGACCTGGGCATAATACTCGCTGTCTTCAACGTGCGCGACATAAGCGACGGCGTCATAATGCCGGAGGACCCGAACACGCACCACGACGTCAGGTTCGACCTGCTGTCGTTCAACCTCGAAGTCGAGGAAGTGGTCGTCGGAGAGGTCTCCGAGCTTGTCGACTTCGGATGCTTCGTAAGGATAGGCCCGCTCGACGGACTGGTGCACCTGTCCCAGATAACCACCGATTTCGTGAACTACGACAGGAAGGCGCTGCAGTTCGTGTCGAAGAACACGGGCAAGACGCTCAAGAAGGGAGACACGGTATTCGCAAAGGTATCGACGATCAGCCTGAGGAACAACCTCAAGGACACGAAGATAGCGCTCACGATGCGCCCAGAGGGTCTCGGAAAGCCGGAATGGCTCAAGGAGTCGAGGAAGGAAAGGAGACCGGCGAAGGCGGGCGGCTCAAGGAGGCGATGATTAGATGGAGAAGGCATGCAAGGTCTGCAGGTTCATAATATCCCAGGGCGACGTCTGCCCCATGTGCGGCTCCACCACGCTTACTAACAAGTGGAACGGCTACATAGTCATACTTAATTCTGAGAAGTCCGAGATAGCCAAGAAGCTGAACATAAAGGCGAATGGAACCTACGCGCTGAATGTAGGGGAATGAGAGGAAGATTATTCCTTGTTCTCAGCAGGCTTCTCCTTTGCCTTTGACTCTTCCTTTCTTATGTACTCCTCGTTGACAAGCACCTTTGTCACTTTCGGCAGGTGCTTCATCACCGAGCCGACCAGCGAGTCCTTGTGTATGAAATAGTCTGCGCCCTTCTCGATTTTCGCGCCGAACACCATCTTGACAGTGCTTCCCTCCATAGTGACGCTGTCTGGCATGAGGTTCTGCGACTCCGCCAGCGCGGTGATCTTGTCGCTGTCAGAATCCGCTTTTGCGACGACCTTGACCTCGCAGATGAGCTTCTCTCCTGCGAGCGGGTGGTTCGCATCGACCATGACCCTGCCTCCGGTCACGCTCTTGACCGTTGCCGGAACTCCGTCGAGGTCTATCCTCATTCCCGGATACGGGTCCATGTCTCTCTTCCTGAACTCCGTGAGTGGCATCACGCGCACCATCTCGGCGCTGCGCTCCCCGAAAGCGTCCTTTGGCTCGAGCTCCAGCTTCTTGCTCTGGTTCACGCTCATGCCCTTTATCTCGCGCTCGAGTCCAGGTATTGCTGTGTTCTCTCCTATTATGACCAGCTCCGGACCGTATCTCTTCTTCTCGTCGTACATGTTGTTCTTCTGCGCGGTTGCCTTATCCGTTGTGTACACGAGCGCGTTGTCTGCCGCACGCCAGGTCGTGTACTCGATCTTTACGAAATCCCCGTTGCTGAAACCCAGAAAATCACCTATGATTATATATCTTTATGTAGCCTCTTTTATCTACAACAAGCGCTTATTACTATAGCCGCGTCAAGCTAAAAACCTTGTGATTATCTGGACAAGAAAAAACTCTACTACCTAATCGGAGCCATATTCGTTGCCGTCATCTTCCTCACTTCCTACGCCGCGGTCAACAACGGCGGCTCGAGCACGACAAGCTCAACTACAGTTGTGACCGGAGTGTACTACGCGCAGGGCACGTCCAATGCGATCGTGGCAGGATACGGTCCAGTCCTGCAGGTGAACATGAGCTGCAAGGTGAACGTCACTGACAAGGAGTCGACGTCGCTGCAGAGCCTGCTGGACACGCTCGAGGTGAACAATACTGTCGGCAACTACTACACATCATCGCCCAAGCAGATAGTCGTAGAGGCCGGGAACCAGAACTCGTCTTCAATATACCACGCTTTGTACGCCAGCGTGAACACGACCGAGGCATCGTGCACGACTTTCGCCACGCAGGCGCTCCTCGAGTTCCCCAGCCTGATAACCATGGGCGTCGGCGGCCAGAATGTGGAGGTCGAGCTGTCCCCTGGGCAGAGGCAGCTGTACCTGGGCGTGAACCTCACCCAGCAGTTCAACACGACGCTGCGATTGAGAGTCGCCGGTCTGCTCAACCAGACAGGCGCGCTGGTCGGCAACCTGACAGTGGTAGGTCCTGCGTGAGACGATGCCTGTCAACAAGAGCGTAAGGGAGGCGATAAGGAAGTTCGCCCTGAAGAACGCGATGGACTACGGCAAGGCCGCGCAGGGCGCAGTGATGAACAAGGTCATATTCGCTTTTCCTGACACCAAGTCCGACATGAAAGGAGTAGCACTTGCGGTTAAGGACGTCGTGGACGAGGTGAACAAGCTGCCAAAGGCCAGGCTGGAGAGCGAGTTCGAGCCGTACCGTGCAGAATTCGAGGAGGCGGAGAAGGAAAAAGCGGAGAAGACCGCCGGACCGAACATCCACATAGACGGCGCGGAGAAGGGCAAGGTCGTCACGAGGGCCCCGCCAGAACCGGGCGGCTACATCCAGATAGGCAACGCGAAGCAGGCGCTGCTCAGCGACGAGGTCGCGAAGATGTACGACGGGAAGGTCAACCTCTATTTCGATGACACGAATCCGGAGAAGTGCAAGCAGGAGTTCGTTGACGGCATACGGAAGGACTACGCATGGCTCGGAATAAAGTTCGCAAAGGAGTACTACGCCAGCGACCACATCGAGAAGGTCTACGATGCAGGCAGGAAGCTCCTGAAGCAGGGCGACGCGTACGTCTGCACCTGCAGCGATGAGACGGTAAAGGCCGGCAGAGAGAGCAAGATCGAGTGCGAGCACCGGCAGCAGAGCCAGAAGCAGAACGTCGGGATGTTCGAGGACATGCTCAAGGGGAAATACGATGAGGGCGGGGCGATAGTCAGGCTCATGGGCGAGATGAAGGCTGATAACGCGACGCTCCGCGACCCCACGCTCTTCAGGATAAAGAAGGTGCCGCACTACAGGCAGGGCACGAAGTACGTGGTTTGGCCGACGTACCACATAAACACGATCATACTCGACAACATGTACGGCGTCACCGACGTGATACGCGGCAAAGAGTACGAGATATGGGAGCCGTTCAACAGGAGGATGCTCACGGCGCTCGGCATCCCGCTGCCACGGTTCCATTACGAGGCTAGGCTGCGGATAAGGGGCAACACTACCGCGAAGCGCGTCATAAGGGAGATGCTCAAGGACGGCGTCATCTCCGGATGGGATGACCCGAGGCTGCTCACAGTCATCGCGCTGAGGCGGCGCGGCATAATGCCCGATGCGATTAGGAACTTCGTCCTCAGGGCGGGATTCAGCAAGACAGACGCGCTTGTGCCGATAGACATGCTGCTCGCAGAGAACAAGAAGTTCATTGACCCGATCGCGAAGCATCTCTACTTCGTTCCGGACCCGGTCGAGGTGACAGCCGAAGGCGCGAAAAGTCCAATCAAGCTCAGGCTGAACCCGACAGCGGACCTCGGATACAGGGAGTACAAGGTCGGGACGAAGTTCTACGTCCCCAAGGAAGATCTTGACATGATCAAGAAGGGTTCGGCACTCAAGCTGAAGGACCTGGGCGCGGAGCCGTTCGGCAAGGACGGCAAGCGCGGCGTGGACGAACGGATAGTTCAGTGGGTCTCGGAAGAGAATAAGGTGGAGTGCAGCGTGCTCGTGCCAGGCGACCTGGTGGACGACGATGAGAAGCCGCTGAAGGGCAGCATGAAAGTCGTAAAGGGCTACGTCGAAAGCTACGCAAAGCAGCTCAAGGAGCACGACATCGTCCAGTTCGAGCGGTTCGGCTACTGCATTCTCGACGACAAAAAGAAAAACCAGTTCATCTTCATCTCAAAATGAGTACTCATCCGGTGGGAACAGGTTTTTAAACATGTTTGTCGAAAGGTTATGGTGACCAGTTTCTGTAGAGTGAAGTGCCCATGGCGAATTTACTTCTAGAGCGCGACAAGGCCGTAGTCCAGGAGAGCGACCTGGGGCACGTGCAGAGGCACGGAGCCGTGAACAGCTACGAGGCCGAGATATTCCGAAGGGTCATAAAGGAGAACTGGAAGTCGCGCGTGAGCGACGAGAACTCCAAGCAGGTCGTCGCAATGCTGGAGGAGCATGCCGCGTTCATGCAGAAGCTTTTCAACTCATACGAATACGAGATAGTCAGCCTGCCCAACGTAATAGCGACGTGCAAGCGGCTCTCGCGCGCAGAGACGAGGCAGTACCTCAAGATGATAGAGGCGCTGGCGGTCGGCTACAAGCGCAGGTACAACGAGCACATGGTGTCGCTGCTGCTGGCGGGCCTGGCCATCAAGGCCAAGGACATAGACGCCGCCAAGCGCTACTTCGGCCTTCTGACAGGCGAGCTCGAGGGCAAGGTCACTTACTACTCAACGGCGGCGAACGCGCAGAACAGGAGGATAGACGCTATGAACTTCACGCTCAGCTGCATGGAGGCCAGCCTCTTTGCAAGGTTCTTCAAGAAGGGCGAGCTCAGGCAGCTCAAGAAGAAGCTCGACAGGGGAGCGAAGAAGAAGAGGAAGCTCGAGGAACGCCGCGTGAAGTACTACAACATGCTCTCGGCGATAAGAAGCGCAGCGGTCCAGCCGCCCCCGAAGCCGGACGATGGCAAGCCGCAGCAGTGACCCTATCTGGCTCTGGTCCTTTATCTCCTGTTCTTCTGCCTCAGGTACAATGACACTATGAGGAGTATGATCAGTACGATTATTACTCCAAGGACTTCATCATAAGTTGAGCTGGTAGCTGTTCCAGACGGCAGGACCGATGTTGTTGCAGTGGCTGCCTGCACTGTGGTGGTCAGCTGGTTTGGCGGCAGCTGTCCGACAAGCACGGTGAACGTGGCATTCCTGAGTGACGGGTCAGCGCCTGTCGCGATCAGGTTTATCTGATACGAGCCTATGGGGGTGTCATAGCCAGTCGTTATGAACATCCTTCCGGTGAAAGTAGGGTCAGAAGAGGATGGCATGAGGGTTACGCTTATGTTGTCTGCAGACTTGAGCGTGCCCGCATTTGTCACCTGGATCAAAGTGGAGCCCGAGGTGCCGCCCACAAGCGTCACGGTGTAACCGACCTGTGCGGTGCTGGCGTTGTTCGTCAGGACCTTGCTGCTCGTAAGTGATATCTTTGACGAGCCTATCGCAGAGGTCGCGGTCACGATTCCCAGAAGCAGCACAGATGCAAGCACAAAGTAAACTACGGTGTTAAGGCTCCTCATTTTCTCCCCATCCCAATGTACTACCTATGATACTTAAAGCTAAAAAGATTGTTGATTGCGTTCAGGGAGATTCCCCGAAAAAGGATTATGGGGAGTGCGAGATTTGAACTCACGTCACCACCGCCCGAGGGTGGTAGCCTACCAAGCTAGCAGAACTCCCCATCAGAGTACGATCGCTCCGTCCCTGGTCACGAGCACGTCGTCTTCTATGCGCACTCCGCCGAATCCTGGTATGTATATGCCTGGTTCGACGCTGGTGACCATTCCGGGCTTAAGTATGACTTTGGAGCTAGGAGATAAAAATGGATATGGTGGGTCGTGGACCTCCAGGCCGATGGAATGCCCCAGCGAATGTATGAGCCTGCCCTTGTACTTCCCGCCAGCTTCAGTGTCGATGTAGTTCTGGGCTATCATGTGTATGCTCCTAGCCCTGACCCCTGGCTTTATCGCGCGTATCGCCTTGACCTGCGCGGCCTTGACTATCCTGTGCATCTCCTCCATTGTCTTGAAGTCGTGCTTCGCGTCGTCCCGCTGTCCGAAGATGAACGTCCTTGTTATGTCGGAGCAGTAGTTGTCTACTATCGCACCCGCATCTATCAGTATGAAATCTCCGTTCCTGAGCTTAGTCGAGTCCGGGAAGTGGTGCGGCTCAGAGGCGTTCTTCCCGAAGCAGACTATGGTCTTGAACGATGGCCCTTCAGAGCCGAGCTTCGCCGAGATGTGGTCGAACTCCGTTGCAAGATCCTTCTCCGCCATGCCCTCCTTGAACGCCTTCTGGACATGCAGCATCGCCATCTTGGTCAGGCTCGAAGCACGCCTCATGGCGTGTATTTCATCGTTGTTCTTTATCATTCGTGCCTCCGCGAAGGCGTCGGAGACGTCAACCAACTTCTTCGGCTTGAGCTTCTCGGTTATCATCCCATATCTCTGGTACGAGACCACGCGCGCGTCGATGCCGACGCTTTTGCCGGTAACGTACGGGGCGAGCGCCTTGTAGAGCTCGTCAGGACCGCCGACACAGACGACTTCCATGCCATCGACGGTCTGCGCTTTGGCGGTTTCGCACTCCAGTTTGGTCGTGACGACCGTGATCTTGCCGCGCTCCGCGACCACGTAGCTTCCCTCGAAAAGGCCGCTTTTGAATCCGGTCAGGTAAAGGAAGTTCGCATCGGTCCGCGATGTCGAGGAATTGACTATCAGGATCGCGTCGAGTTCCTTCCTCCCATCGAAGATCTTGTGCAGCCTCCCTCCGAGTATGTCGCTATTCATCTATGTGCCTCTTTATGCTTGCGATGAGCCCTTTCTCGTCGGCAAAGATATTTGTGTAGTCTCTTTTATTAAGGATGTCGTTCAAACTGGCCCATCTCACGTCTGCGCTTTCGTAGTTCTTCACGACGCCATCGTAGTCGGAGACGAAGACGAAGAACCAGTTCTGCCAGCGCTGCCTCTTGTGCGGGTCGAAGACCACTACCCTCCGGCTCTCCACCATCCTGAGGTGGCCCCGCCCCAGCCTAACCTCCTCCTGTATCTCCCTGTATGCCGTCTCTATCGGTTTCTCGCCCTTTTTCATGCCCCCGAAAAGGAAGGACCAGATGCCCGGATTGTTGATGAACGGTATGCGCCTCCGCTTCAGAAGGAGAAGCCGCTTCCTGCATACGATCACGGCCGCGATGCCAGGCTTCTCCGCCGTCTTGTAGCCGCTTACCTCGTCCATCGAACAACCGCTAAATACTTTTCAACAGACAATAAATAGAGAGTGGCATCTTTATGGCTTACGATTACGACAACGTCAGCAACTCGATGAGCGTCTACCGCAACATGAAGGACCCGAGGATGCTCAAGCGCTACTACAGGTTCAAGACCGTGGACCTGATAAAGGGCAACGAGGTCACCGGCGCCTCGCCTCCAGAAGTGTTCGTTGGCCGGATGGGTTATCCGAATGTCTACATCGGCCCGATGGTTCCCCCGCAGCAATTCGAGGACACGTCGCTTCTCGGAACTCCTGAGCGATGGGTCGGTAGAAGCATACCAGAGATAGTCGAGTTCAGGTCAGCGCTTGTGCGCGGCATGTTCAGGACTAAGATAAGCAACCCCGGGAAGAACCGGATAGAGGATATGCTCCAGGAGCTTGCGCTCGCGGACAAGTGCGCCAACGTCGACGCCAAGCTCAAGAGGTCGCCGTCCGGAGTGATGCACTTCGATGAGAACAGCCAGCCGTTCGGCCCCAGCGCTCCGATGGAGAGCATGGAGCTCGGCAACACCCGCGCCAACCCGCAGGTCGAGAAGGCTTTCATGGACACCGACCTGAAGGCAAGGGATGCGATCATAGAGCTCTACGAGAAGGGGACGTTCGTCTCGAAGATCCAGAAGGCGCTTTCTGCAGGGCTCCTCGGAATGGGGGACAACAGGAAGCTGGTGCCCACTCGCTGGTCGATAACGGCAGTGGACGACACGCTCTCGAAGAAGAAGCTGGAGACGGTAAAGGAGTCGGATTATCTTGACGAGATCAAGGTTTTCTACAACGTCGCACTCGACAACAGGTGGGCCATACTTATGGTGCCCGGCCAGTGGAGCTACGAATCTATGGAGGCGTGGTATCCGAAGACCACTTGGAACATGGATGGCACGGACATCGAGATAGGCGCATCCTACGAAGGATTTGATGGCAGGAAGACCTATGCGGAGATTGGCGGCTGCTACTATGCTGCTCGGCTTGCCGTGTCCGAGTACCTTACCAGAAAGCAGGCGCAGGCGAAGGTCGTGATACTCCGCGAGGCGCATCCGGGCTACATAATGCCTGTCGGGGTATGGAACGTGAGGGAACACGTGCGCGACACGCTGGTGAAGGAACCAGAGGGATTCGCTACGATGACCGACGCTCTCTCCTGCATCTCGAAGAAGCTCGACATCCCAATGCGCGTCTGGATAAAGCACAGCGTCCTCCTGAAGAAACTGCTGTACCAGCGCCAGCTCAGCCAAAGGACCGTCGCGCAGTAAGCTTTAAATAACCGTAGTTTCAAAAGCTAATTTTCGTTCCTTTAGGGGAACTAGGTGATATCGATGCAGATGCAAAGAAGCAACATCAAATGCATAAGATGCGACAACGATGCGGTACCGATCAACGTTCTTGGCGTCGCCAAGGTTGGCGCCTACTGCAGGGAATGCGGCAAGAATCTCGTGCATGAACTGTTCGGCCAGAAGAGGGGCTGAACCCGACTCAATCTATATAAGCTTTTCACGAGCTATAGACTCGTGATAAGATGGGAGTGCTTAGGGGAATAGTCGAGACTCTTGACAGGTTCGCGCATTTCGAGACGGCGTACGCACACTGCGACATCCCGTGCGGGATCTACGATCCGCACCAGGCGCAGCTCGCGGCGCACACTGTCCTCAGGATGGACATGCTCATAGCTGACGTTATGAAGGCATCGGGCAACATGTCTGCCGATTTCGACAGGAACAAGCTCGTTCGCTGCATAGCAATCAAGGAGCAGCACGCGGAGATCGTCAAGCACGAGGTCAGCGTCATATGGGGCGACTACGGCAAGCCAGAGAACACCACGGCAGAGACTCATGCGCTAGTGTGGGGTATAATGAAGGCCGCATCGAAGGCGAAGCAGGATGCGAACGTCGAGTCAGCCAAAGAACTTCTCGAGAAGGTCGAGCAGTTTGCAGAGTGGTTCTGGAAGACCAAGAAAGTGGAGACCAAGCGCGTCAAGTCGTTCTACCCAACGGAAGCGGAGATAGTTTACCCGAAGGTATAGTCGATGGCCATCAAGCTGCTCATCTTCGACGTCGGTGGCGTGCTGATAGACTTCAACGAGACGATGTACACGCACTTCCTGCACGAGGAGGTGCTTCCCGGCATCGACGAGTACGAACTCTTCAAGTTCATCTACCCCCTCATATCGGTGATGGAGTACGGCAAGCTGTCCGTGCCGGAACTCGAGAGCATGCTTTCCAAGCATTTCCACAAGGACAAGCTGGACATACAGTGGGTCCAGGGGTGGAAGCGCATCGCAAAACCCAAGATGAGCGTCATATCTTTGCTGAACAAGCTCCATGCGCGCTATCCCGTGGTGCTGCTGTCGAACGTCAGCAAGAGCAGGTACGCCGAGATGAAAAGAAGCTTCCTCAAGCTGGCGAAGTTCGACAGGATATATGCATCCTGGGAGCTCGAGATGCGGAAGCCGGACCCTCGCATATACCACTACGTCCTTGACAAGGAGAAGGTCAAGCCAAGCGAGGCCGTGTTCGTAGACAACCAGATAGAGAACGTGATCGGAGCCGAGAAGGAAGGCATACGCTCAATCTGGTTCCGGGATTATAAGAGGCTCGATGGGGAACTGAAAGCGCTGGGAGTCTCAACGTCCTCAGATGACTAGCAGGACCTTTCCGACAATGCTGCTCCTCCTGATGGGCCCGAACGACCTGCTGTCCTCGCTCCTTGCACCGTTGTCTCCAACTACGAAGACCGAGTCTGCAACGACCCGCTTCACCCTCTTGACTATCTTCACGTCTTTTCTGGGATGCTCGAGCACCACGATGTCGCCTTCCTTCAGTCTCCGATAGAATCTGCTCACGAACAAGTAGTTACGTTCCTTTATGGCAGGCTCCATGCTGCTGTCCTTGACCTTGAAGAACAAGAATGGCATGTCCATGGTTTCAGCTAGTTCAGGAGCAGGCCGCCCTTCTTCGCGAACCTTTCCACGGCGTGCTCGGCCTTGACGGTAGCCGCGGCGAGGGCGTCCTGCCTCCGTGCGTCGTCCTCCTGCTCCTGGCCCTTGAGCAGCGGAATCGCCCTGACTACGTCGCCAGTGAATTCAGCCCAGAACTCCTTGCCGAAGATGGCGGCGCCGACTATCG
>JASHUB010000030.1 GCA_030040265.1 Microcaldota archaeon | reverse complement strand
GATGGACAGGTGGATAATGTCGAAGGCGATGAACCTTGTCAAGGAGGTCACGAAGCGCTTCGACGACTATGACTACGCTGGCGCCAACAGGTTTGCAAGCGAGTTCTTCTGGCCTTTCTGCGACAACTACCTCGAGTTCATCAAGTACAGGCTCTATGGTGGAGACAAGACGGCCAACTACACGCTGTCAACGGTCTTCCTGATGCTGCTTAAGATGTTCGCGCCTTTCATGCCTTACGTCACAGAGGAGATCTATCAGGAGCTTTACAGAAAGCAGGAGAAGACAACGTCCATCCACGTGTCGCAGTGGCCGCAGTACGACTCGAAGCTCTTTGACCAGAAGAGCCTTGACGCGGGAGACAAGGTCGCTGCCACGATAGTGACGATCCGGCAGTGGAAACACGACAACAAGCTTGCCCTCAATGCACCCCTATCAGAGGTCGTCGTTGAGGGGCTGGCCGATGGGTTCGAGGACATCGCGGGCGCGATGGCGGTCAAGACCGTTTCCAAAGGCAAAGGCAGCGTGGAGGTCCCTGGCACGGACGTGAAAGTCAGCATGAAGGTGTGAGTTTATAAACCTTATTGCAGATATTATAGTCTGTAGTCCTGACAGAGGAACTCTTTCTCTGTAAGTGAGACGTTTAGTGTAACTCAAGTGATATAATGGCAAGGATGCACACCGGCAGACATGGAAAGTCCAAGTCGAGGAAGCCGGATGTGGAGATCGGCAAGATGCCAGAAGGTCTCGAGCTTAGCAAGGAGCAGATAGAGCAGATAATAACGGACTATGCGAAGCAGAACACGCCTCCCGCGCTCATAGGCCAGCAGCTCAAGGAGAAGCACAACGTCAAGTACGTGAAGCAGGTCTTCGGCAAGAGGCTCGGCGCGATACTCAAGGAGAAGAAGCTCAACACGGAAATACCTGCAGACATGCTCGACCTGCTGAAGAAGGCCGTGGTGATGAGGAGGCACCTCGCGGAGAACAAGAAGGACGTCCACAACAAGACGAGGCTCACCAGGGTAGAGTCGAAAATATGGAGGCTTACGAGATATTACAAGAGCAGAGGCGTGCTGCCAGAGGACTGGAAGTACGAGCCCGACAAGGTGGCCCTGCTCATAAAGGGAGTGTGAATAGATGGCAGTCCAGAAGACCGCGGAGAAATGGAAGGAGAAGCAGTGGTACAACGTGTACGCCCCGAAGGTCTTCGGAGAGCCGCTCATCAGCGAGATACCAGCCACTGACGACGCCGCGGTCATGGGCAGGGTGATAAAGGTAAGCCTTTCGTGGATAACGAAGAACCCGCAGCACTCGCTCATGTCGGTCGGCCTGCGCGTCACTGAGGCAGCGAACGGCACAGCAAGGACGAATCTTGATTATCTTGAGGAGACCTACAGCTACATCCACTCGCTGGTAAAGAGGCACAGCAGCGCGATATACACTGCAGACATGGTCAAGTCGAAGGATGGAAAGGGCTTCGCGCTCAAGCTTCTCATCGTCACGAGGAGCAAGATAAAGACGCCGAAGAAGACGAGCATAAGGAAGGCCCTGGCGCTGTTCGCGAGGGAGTATGTCTCTGCGATTGACTTCGAGGACTTCATAAAGTCTGTCATAGACGGGAAGTTCCAGTCGGAGGGCGTGAAGCGCATTCAGAACATCGCATCGATAGGCAAGTTCGAAGTAAAGAAGATAGAACTGTAGCTACTTGTGCACTTTTTTATTTAGCATCCCAGCGAGCACCACTGCGTTGTTGTGCTCTGTGTCGCTCGATGCGTATAGGAGGGTCACGTCGCTCTTTGCGACCATGTCGGCGAGCTGTTTGAAGGCGGGATTCTTCTCCAGCTCCTTCTCGTACTTTTTCTTGAAGCCATCCCACTTCGCAGGGTCATGCGAGAACCATTTCCTGAGTCCCTCGCTCGGCGCAACGTCTTCCATCCAGAGGTCAACGTTCGCCGTGCTCTTCTTCACACCCCTCGGCCAGAGACCATCGACCAGGACCCGTTTGCCGTCGATTATGCTCGGTTTGTCGTAGATTCGCTTTATGCCAAGAAGCATTCTGACGCCCGATAGATAAACGAAAAGCAGGTTTAAATAACCGCGCAGTAGGGTTATGCTCTTTTTGCTTTGACGAGCGGGAATGTTCCATCTATTAGTCGTCTTAGAGCATCTGCAGCCCTCGATGTTTCTTCATATATTTTTCTTACAGCGGGGTCCATGCCCTTTTCAGGGCTGTCTAGCGGAAACGTCGCTCCATAAAGCGTAGTAGTCATGGGTTTCTTGGCCTCTAGCTGGTCTTTGAGTACCTCTATTAAGTCTGCTCTAAGATCTTGAACACATTCCAGCGTTGCAGGTTCGCTGGATTGCCATTTTAGAAGAGGGTAAGAGCCAGCATCTAAGACGTGTACGAGTAATACATATCCCCCTACTGCTTTAGGTTGGACAGTTAAACTTAACGTGTGTGTTGTATCTAGAGGGACCCTCTCAGTATGATTGTCAACAAGGGCATGCCTGCTTAACCTTAAAGTAGCCAGTAGAAGCGCTCTCTGTTCAGGAGTAACATTGCGTCTTTGTGCTAGGTTTCTCATTTAATCAATAACCTATCAGTTTTTAGGCCTTTATAGAGGTAACTGGGGTTTCGTCTAATTAGGGTTAAGGCCTGATAGCCTTCTCCAGCGCGTCCTTTAACAGCGACAGCTCTTTGAAGCTCACGGTTCCGCCTGCCCGATGGAGCGCCACTTGTGAATCATCGGCGCATAGCACCTCGAACACATGGTCCTGGAACTTATCCAGGACGTCTTTCTGGGAGTATTGCGTCATGGTCCCTCCGAGGCGAGTGTACGCAGTGATGTTGGAACTGTATGCTACGCCCAATGATATGAGCCCGTACTCCACGTGCATCATGTGGCTGCTGCGGCCCGGAGAACTTGATACGTGTGCGACAAGCCTGTCCGCGTGTGCGTGGAGCAGGAGCGTGGCTTCCATGTGTGCGCGTTTGCCTACGAAGTATGTCCTTCCGCCTACGGCAATCCCGCTGGTTTCGACTTTTCTGGCGACATCGGCGAGAACGCCCTTAATCTGGCTCTTCTTCTCCTGGTAGGTCGCAGGCGCTTTGTTGTGCATCCCATCACGGAAGACTCTTTGCTCCCGCATCCTATTTAAGCCTTCTCTACGCCAGTTCCGATTCGCCTATGATTATGCTCCTTCCCCTGATGAAAGCCAACAGGATGCTCGGGTTCAGTATCCTGCCCCTGTTCGAGTGGATGCCTAGATTGGAGAGCATGAGCTCGTCCTTCGGCCTGAGGCCCTTTATCTTCAGCCCCTCCTTGTGCACGTGGCCCGCTGCGTCGAATATTCCGGCGAGATAGCTCTTTGCGAAGTCGTTCTTCGCCTTGAAGATGTAGTTCTCCCTGTCTATTATCTCCCTCAGCTGCTTGGCGATCCTCGAGTGGTAGAAATAGACATGACGGTTCGGCCCGTCCTCCTTGATGACTATCTTCTCCGGCTTTATCTCGAACTCCTTGAGCGCTATGGAGATGAACCTCTGCTCTATCTCGCCCTTGCCTGTGACTATGCCTACGGCTGTGCGTTCCTCCTTGCTCTGCGACAGGAGCCCTGCCACGTAGCAGACGTCAGGCGTGAGCTTGAGCTTCATGCTCTACCTTAGGTAGGAAAAGAATAAGAAATGAGGTTTTGTACAAAACCCGGAAAATGTATTTAAAGGAGGAGGGCAAACGTCTCTTCATGGACAACAGATTTGGAGGCATGGTCCGGGCAGCTACAAGGCCCTGCCGGTCGGGCGTCGAGGTTGGGATAATAGATGCGCTGAAGGAACAGAGACGCAAACCTATGGAACTCCTAAAACAGCCTGGCCTCGGTGACCGTTCTGCCAATTCCGTGCTGAAGGGGCTGCGGAAGCTCGAGTGCAGTGACCTTGTCTACATGGATGGGTCGGGTACGTATAGGCTAACCGGGAAGGGGGCGATGAGGGCTATGCGTGATGACCCAGATTATGACCCTCTCCGCAATATGCTTTGAAAATGTGGACCGGAAGAGAGGAAACCGGACGGCACGGCGAGCAGGCGTTTAAAGACGAACAACCCTGGCTCTCGCTAGGGAGTAAAAATGATGAGTCTTGAGTCGGAAAGAGCGTTACAATTCTTTTGTGCACACGTACAAGTGATCTGAACTTATCGCTTACGCGAAAAGTATTGAGGTGATCTATCCGCAGGTTCCCCTACGGATACCTTGTTATGACTTGACCCTCCTTATAGAACTCTAGTTCGAATGCGTCTCATCGACGCTGCCTCACTAAAGCCCCATTTGGATGATCTGACAGGCGGTGTGTGCAAGGAGCGGGGACATATTCACCGCTCGATGGTGACAAGCGATTACTAGGGATTCCAGCTTCACGAGGGTGAGTTTCAACCCTCGATCCGGACTTTGATTGGTTTTTGGGGATTGGCTTCACATTTCTGTGTTGCAACCCATTGTGCCAACCTCTGTATGCCGCGTGTAGCCCTGGAGATTCGGGGCATACTGACGTACCGTCGCCCTCTCCTTCCTCCTCTTTAAACAGAGGCGGTCCATTCAGAGTGCCCAGCGCATCACTGCGCCAGTAGCAACTGAACGCAAGGGTCTCGTTCGTTACAGGACTTAACCTGACAGTTCACACCACGAACTGACGATCGCCATGCACCACCTCTCGGCTTGTCTGGTAAAGTCTTTGGCTTGACCTTCATCCTGCCGTCGCTCCAGGTAATATTCCCGACGTTGAATTCAATTAAACCGTAGCATGCACCCCTTGTGTGCTCCCCCGCCAATTGCTTTAAGTTTCAACCTTGCGGCCGTACTCCCCAGGCGGCAGACTTAACAGTTTCCCTACGGTACTGCACCCATTCGTGATGGGTGCAACACCAGAGTCTGCATAATTTACTGCTAGGGCTACTCGGGTATCTAATCCGATTCGTTCTCCTAGCCTTCGCCACTCACTGTCGGATGCGTTCTGGTGAGGCGCCTTCGCCACCGGTAGTCCTTATAGGATTACAGGATTTTACCCCTACCCCATAAGTACTCCTCACCTCTCCCGCTCCCTAGCCGAACGGTATCTCGTGCACGTGTTGTCGTTAAGCGACAACATTTCACATAAGACGGATTCGGCCAGCTACTGGCGCTTTAAGCCCAATAATCGCGGACACCACTTGTGCCGCCGGTATTACCGTGGCGGCTGCCACCGGTCTTACCCAGCACTTATTCTCCAAGCTTGCTAAACTTGGCAAAAGGTGCACTAAGTGCACCACTCAGACTCCCCCCATCACACTTGCGTGCATTGTAGAGTTTGCGTTCCCGCTACGCGCCGTAGCACTAGGACCCTTGTCTCAGTGTCCTTCTCGGGGCTCATACTCCCATATCCCCTACGGGTCAAAGGTATGGTGGGCCGTTACCCCGCCATCTGCCTGATCCGAAGCAGTCTCATCGCAGAGCGAAAATGCTCCAATTCGCATCTCTTTTCGGCTATAGCCCGTTCCAGGATCCATAGCCTATATGGTATTACCCTCACTTTCGCGAGGTTATCCCCTTCTCTGCGGTAGATTGACCACTTGTTACTGAGCCGTGCGCCACCCGTCCAAGTGAACGGGTAGACTTGCGTGAATATCGAAATCTGATAGCAGTGCCCTCCAGCAGCATCGACTGGAGTTTGCCATTAGGCAATTAAAACTTCTTTTGAGCAATTGCGAGCTCCTTCACGTTACTCAAGACTACATCCAAATCCAATCCGGATTTTTCACAGAGCCAAATGACTCTAGAAACAACGAAATATGACTGTTCGACAACCCCGGCTTGACGCCGATTTATCTAACAATAAGTGTAGTGTAATTGTAGGAACATCTTTAAATAGCTTTCTGGTCACCAGAATGTATGCCGATTAAAAAACGGATAGCGAGAAATGTATGGATTTTTGGACTTTTGTCCGCATTGTCTGTGCTTTAACCGGGCAAATGCGTTTAGCCGATCGGGGCTTATCTTATATTGGTAAACGAGGTAGTAATATGCCAGAACTTATGGTAAAGGGGTCTGCTGGCCCACAGCCAGTATATCGGCAGCCCGCGCTTGATGGCGCGCTGATGGGGGCTGTGCGACCGCCTTCAGAGAGGACCACATTCTCTCTAGGCAACAACGCTAGGGCTATGGAGATGACGCTTGACCCATCGAAAGGCACTGTTAACGTTAGGTTGGGCGTCGAAAAGAAGCTTGAGATAGTCGAGGTTACAACCGACATCAGGTTGGATGCCGCCAAGAATGGGAAGTTCATTGACCCTGGCATACAGTACTTGATGCGCGATTCCGGCGACCACAGCCAGTACAAGGGGCTCAGAACAGGGGAAACGGTGATGCTCGGCAGGGATGAGGAGGTCAAGGGCAGGTTTGACATGCCAAAAACAGTCTCGAGGAGGCATGCTGAGATATCGCTTGATGCGGACGGCAGGCTGTCGATAAGAGACAATGGGTCCGTAAACGGCACCCAGGTCGATTACCCAACGTCAGCCGAAGCGAAGCTTCCGACCATGCTCACCAAGGAGATGGGAGAGAAAAGGCTTATGACTGCAGATCTGTCGAAGGGGACGGTCACCATCCAGCTGGCACAGAAGAAGCTTGAGGTAGTGGAAGCCACCCAGGCGGTGAGGATGGATTTCACGAAGGAAACAGGAAGTCTGCTGGGCCCTGATGTTCTATACCTGGTACGCGACCCGGTAGACCATAAGCAGTTCAAGGGGCTGCGTGAAGGGGAGAACGTCATCCTTGGCAGGGACGAAGGCCGACACGGAAGATTTGAAATGCCGCCAGAAGTCTCGAGGCTACACGTTGCGCTCTCGCTCAACGGCGGAAAGTTGACGATACTGGACTTGGAGTCGGAGAACGGCACACGGGTGGAAACGCCGATCTGAACCGGTTTCAGGAACTTTGTCCTCGATTTTTAATATATGGCCATCCTTCGCAGGCGCAAAACTACCGTACGCCTGCCAGCGTCCTCACGACCTGCCTCAGCGCGTGCCGCTTGGCAGCCAACGCATCCGGCATGGCCATCGCGGCGTCGTTGAGGCTCTGCATTATCAAGTAGTGGAGGCCGCGTATGCTCGGGTCGCGCACCGGGATCCCGCGCTTCAGCATGATCAGGGTGGCCCGTTCGGTGAGCGCCGGCGCGAGCTGCGTGAGCAGTTGCGGCATGCCTATCTCGTGCATCGCCTCCGCGCTCCTGATGTCGCTGTCCAACAGCCTTATCGACTGGTTGTTCGCAGTCGGGGAAGGCATACCTAAAGAGAAGTGCAGCATGAGAGTGTCAGTCCTAGATGCTGGAAGACCCGGCGCTTCGAACGTTCTCGT
>JASHUB010000029.1 GCA_030040265.1 Microcaldota archaeon | reverse complement strand
AAGCTTTTATCTCAGAATCAATATCGGGGCAGAATCTGATGGAAAACCCTCTAAGCATGCTAAACAAGTATCGCAAGGCTGTCGATGACGGAGCCAGCTTCAACGGCGTATTCGTAGAGCAGGAGTACTACTGGCTGGCGCGACTGGCGAAACCAGGAACAACAATCTTGGACATAGGCGCGAAGAATGGAGACACGGCGATATACTTCGCCATGTTCTCGAGCGTAAAGAGGGTTATAGCATACGAGCCGGCCCCTGCAAACTGGGAGTCGCTGAAGAAGAACGTGGCGCTAAATCCATTCAAGGGCAAGATAATGCTCCGCAACCTAGCTATTTCCAGCACTAGAGAGACAAAGGAGATATCAAAAACAGTTTTCGGGCAAGGATACTCGTTCAGATACAACCAGGGTTCTGGCGGCGCGACGATACGCTCAGTGACGCTGAACGATGCGCTAAGAGGGCTGAGGGATGTGCTCATAAAATGCGATTGCGAAGGTGATGAAGAAACGCTATTCGACAATGCCGACCTATCGCAGGTGTCTGCCATAGAGGTTGAGTACCATTCGTGCGAGGACAAAGTGAGACGCATCCTTCACTCAAAAGGATACTCGACCACGGTGCGCCGCGGCGAGAATGGCATAGGCATGATATACGCGAAACGCAGGCGTTCAGTTTAACTTTGCAAGAAGTTCCTTCCAAAGGCGCTTTACGTTCTTCTCGCTCTCATCCTTCAATGCAGTAAGTGCATTCTTTTGGAGCTTCAGGAATAGTTTATTGTCCGAGTCGAGCTCCCTTATCCTATCCGCATACTTGCTTATATCGTCTTCTACCAGTGCGTTATACCTGTTTCTGACAGGAAAACCGTCAAAGGCATCGCTGGTGCCGAGCACAGCTTTCTGCTCGATTAGATAGTCGAATATCTTGGCTTTCTTGCCGCTTCCGGTCTTAAGTGGGGCCAGGCAGAGGTCCGAGCTCGCAATAAGTTTTGAAGCATCGGGCACGGTCCCCAAGTACATCACGTTCCCGTTTGTGGCTTTTGGACAGCCCTTTCCCGCTATCAAGAACTGCTTGTCTGGCAACCTAGGCGCAATGTCCCTTTCTATGTACGAGATGGCCTCTCTGTTGGGTCCGGAGCTGTATGCACCCATGAACAGAATTCTTTTGATCCTCGTCTTCGGAAGGCTTCTTCTGACGGATCCATCGCGTATGAAGTGGGAAGGAATGACAAATAGCTTCCTGCTGTACTCCGGAAACTTCTCTGCGACTTCCTTCATAAACGGTTCTCCTGGAATAACGACACCGCTCGCCACACGAAGCGCATACTCGTAGGCGTTCATGTTGTATCTCAAGTAGTTCCTCTTTAATGCGGCCTTGACCAGCACCGCTGCCGGCCCGCCTATGGCGATTGCTGCGTTGAGATTGTTCTGGATGCCTTTGTACGAGTCAAGAAGGAAGACCAAGTGTGGTGAAGATCCATCGCGCTTCCTGCACTTAGAGAGCAACGGGGCTATGACGAAGTCGCCCACTATGAGCACATCTGGGTCATAAGCATCAAGCGCCTTCACCAGCCTGATGTTCTCGTTCATCCTCGCCATCAGGGGTCTGTTGCCAGCAACTGCGAGAGGGATGAAGTCTGCCAGTTTCGCAAGTGAGGCCTCGTTCGGGTAGACAAAGCCAGCTATCTCGTGCAGTTTGTAGCGCCCGAACATCAGCGACCTGTCCTCATCGGAAAGCGTGAATGCTTCGACCCGGTGGCCAAGGCTCGACATTACGTCTGCGATGTCCATGAAGTGCCTCGGCGTGCCCGTACCCAACTCCGTGAGTCGCGTGTGGCTGACAAGTGCTACCCTGAGTTTACCCATGTGTTGCATCTCTTGCCACGCTCTCGAACATCTTTAGTATCTTCGGCATCAACGCGGCAGCCGAGAACCTCCGTCTCACCACCGCGGCGTTCCTTCTGCCAAGTGTGGACAGCCTGCCAGCACGCTTCATCCTGCTTGCGCCCAGGAGAGCCGATAAGTAGGAACTCAAATCGTCTGCCTGCAACAGGCTTATCCCGGTGCTTCTAAGTTCGGCTGTCTGCGGATTGCTGCGTCGTGCGATAACCAGTTCTCCGCTTGCAAGGCCTTCCAAAAGAGTGACGCTGAACGCCTCCAATGCGGGAACCAGCATCACGTCGGCCTTTGACAACTGCAGATTCTTCCCCGCATCTGTGATTGAGCCGAGCAGGTGTACGCTCTTATTTCTTCGCGCGAGTTCCACCAGGCTATCTGGCTGATCCTTTCCAATGAAAAAGAATTCGAATCCGTCTAGCATGTGCCTGCGCTTCAGCTCTACTATGATCTCTGCCACGCGCGATGCGTCCTTGTCTTTCCCTCCGATGTGCAAAACCCGCAACGGTCCAGAACCGCCCTGCGCCGCCTTCAGTTCCTCCGTCTCGATTGACACAGGAATATGGAATATATGGCTGCGGTCAATCCCTAAAGATGAAAGGTACTCCTTCTGCGCTGAATTGATTGCATGGTAGTAAACATTCCTGGTAATGTCCTCCCTTGATAGGACCAGTAGCTTCAGCATACTTACAAGCATGCCCTCCATGGCGTCGTGGCCATCAGTGAGCCGGCCGTTCCTTAGGTGTAAGCCGTGCAGGCCGACGATTAACTTCTGTCCCCTCGGCTTGCTGATAAGATTCGGCATGTTGGTGTAAGGGCTGTATGGAAGATAGACCACAGCGCCTTTGGGGAGTGGGTAGTAAAAGTAGAGATCGTACCTGAATGGCAACCGAACTTTCACGCCGTGTATCCTGTGCTCCTCGATGGTCTTCGGCAGCGAAACACGGTTAAGGGCTTTCTGCTTGCTGCTGAAATGATACGAAGGCACGAGTACCTCCGTCTCGAGCGAGTTCCTGGCTAGGTAATCAGCATATTTGTAGATTATCTTCTCCGTCCCCCTGAAGCTGTGTCTGGGGTCCACCGGAGTCACAAACGCCACTCTGGGCTTGGCCATACTAGGACTATTATTCGCCATTATAAAGACTTTCGCCTCGATAGACGAAGCCGGTGCATACCTTTTTAAACGAGGAAAACGTACTCTACCTAAAGGTACATCCATGAGAACCG
Source organism: Microcaldota archaeon (assembly GCA_030040265.1). GTDB lineage: Archaea > Micrarchaeota > Micrarchaeia > Micrarchaeales > CABMGC01 > JAKAWC01. The sequence continues at coordinate 4,715 of JASHUB010000029.1, read as the reverse complement.
CAAGCAACAACGCAAAGGGGAAAAACGCAGAACGCCAGTCAGAGCCACTAGCCGCGACGCACAGAGCGCTGGAGACATCCGCGGCAAATGGCAGCTACGCCAGCAAGATTCTGGTTTACCTAAAGCGCAACGAAGACCCCAACAGCACCGTCTTCTTCCACCGGGTGCTGCCAGAAGATGTCGCAGAAAAGTTTCGGGTCCACAAAGGACTCCACGAGGCGATGCCAGAGTACGTAACAAAGCCGCTGCAGCTCGTGTCTGTTGAGGGCGAATACATAGGCTATCTGTCAGAACGGCCGGCAGGCACGAGACTGCGTGAATGCCTACTTGAAGGGATGCTTCCTCTATCTATCCTATTTGCGATCCAGGATCTGGGAAAACGGCTAGAGCAGTACAGCGGCGAGCATCCAACACTGACATTTTATGACTTGATTGTTGATGCTAAAAATGGACAGATAAAGTTATTCGACCCTACAGACGGGCTCGACGACATGGCCCATACGGACGTCACCGACCCAGAAGATCTTGCGACGTTCTGCCTGCAGGTCATGCAGAAGATGGCAGGAGTCCGTCTTCTTGAAGCCAAGATCAAAAAGGCCAGTGATGACCCCCTGGCAATGAATCCGATGGAGTTCGCAGACTATGTCTATAAGGAGCTCATCCTGGTCAGAGGAGGCGCCATCAATCTATTGCTCCATGACTTTGAGACGCTGAGAGGGCAGACCACTAGCCAGATGAAGTTTTGGAAGAATGTCATCGACATGTGCGAGCCCCTGGCCCACGATCGCACGGAAGCCCAGCCGAACAGCATAAGCGAACTGCTGACGACCAGACTCCAATGGCTGGCTTTGGACAGGAAGGCGCAGAGCCTGCACCTCAGTGACAGGTTCGAGCTTGGAAAGTTTCTAAGCAGCCCTCTCGTTGTAGACCTCCTGTCTGCTCGCCGCTGAGCCGGAGGGGATCTGCACAAAACGCTTAAATACGCGTTCAGACCGTATCAATTCAGTGATCGGATGAAGGGCAGATCCTTCCAAACGGCAAAGGCGCTGGACACGTTCGGCGCGTAACAAGCATATTCCCCGGCAGCGTCGCCGCTGGTAACCCTAATTCTAATAAACCTTCACTCGTAATACTAAGTGCTCAATCAAAGCATAGCATGAGCGTGTCATCATGAAGATCCTGCAACTAGATGTGAACAGCATAGCTTACGAGCCCGTAAAGAAGGAGGCTGCGGTGTTCGAGGAGGCCGAGCAGAAGCGGGTCAGCGTGTCTGACGCGCTGGTGCTGTTCGTTTCAATAGAGGATGGCGACACGACTGCCATCGCCCAGAAGGCGGTATCAGAAGCCGTAGACTTCGCAGGCAAGCAGAAGATAACAAAGCTGGTCATATACCCGTTCGCGCACCTCAGCGACAAGCTCATGGCGCCGAAGGACGCCCTCGAGATCCTGAAGGCCATGCGAAAGGCCGCGGAAGGGAAGAACCTGCAGGTCACGTCAGCGCCTTTCGGCTGGACAAAGAAGCTCGATCTCGATGTCAAGGGCCACCCGCTCGCCGAGATGTCAAGGAGCTATACGAAGAAGGGCAGCGAGACTGTCGAGATAGGCGGGGAAACGCAGAAGCCAAAAGGCATCGAGGAATCCGCAGCGCTCAAGGAGGAGGAGAAGGTCAAGTCGACCTGGTACATCCTGGGCGTTGACGGCACCATGACTCCTGTCGAGAAGTTCGATTTCAATGGCCACGACAACCTGCAGAAGTTCGCCACGTACGAGATGGCAAAGGTCCGCGCCTACCAGAAGGAGCCTCCGCACATAAAGATGATGAGGAAGCTGCAGCTGGTCGACTACGAGCCTGGCTCCGACCCGGGCAACATGCGCTTCTATCCGTCGGGCAGGATGATGAAGAGCATGCTCGAGAGGTATGTGACCGATGCCGTGATAGATTACGGGGCCGTGGAGGTGGAGACCCCGATAATGTACGATTACACACATCCCGCGCTGAAGGAATACCTGTCAAGGTTCCCAGCAAGGCACTACATAGTCAAGTCAGATGAGAAGGAATACTTCCTGCGCTTCGCAGCGTGCTTCGGGCAGTTCCTGATGATGCACGACGCCACCATATCGTACAGGCAGCTGCCATTCAAGGTGTACGAGCTGGCGAGATACAGCTTCAGGAGGGAGAAGAGCGGCGAGCTAGCTGGTCTCAGGAGGCTCAGGGCGTTCACGATGCCAGATATGCACACGATGTGCGCCGACGAGGAACAGGCCAAGGTCGAGTTCTTCAACCAGTTCTCGTTCTGCCAGAAGGTGATGTCATCGATAGGCATAATGCCAGAGGACTACGAGGCAGCGATACGCTTCACCGAGCAGTTCTGGAAGGAGAACGCGGACTTCATAAGAAGCATAGTCAGGGACAAGCTGAAGAAGCCGGCGCTCATAGAGACCTGGTCCTTCAGGTACGCGTACTTCGACCCCAAGTTCGAGTTCAACGTGATCGATACGATGGGCAAGGCCGCGGCGCTCGCCACGGTGCAGATAGACCACGAGAATGCTGAGAGATACGCTCTCGCGTATGTCGACAAGGACGGCAAGAAAAAGAAGCCAACAATACTTCACTGCTCGGCAAGCGGCGCCATAGAGCGAGACCTCTATGCGATGCTTGAGCTCAACGCGCTCAAGGAGGAGGCGGGCAAGACCCCATCGTTCCCGCTCTGGCTCACCCCGGTGCAGGTGCGAATAGTCCCCATATCGGAGAAGTACGTGGACAAGGCAATTGAGCTCGCGATGAAGATGCGGGACAGCGGAGTGCGCGTGGACGTGGATGACACCGATGAGAAGCTCAACAAGAAGGTCAGGAACGCGGAGCTCGACTGGGTGCCTTACATCTGCGTAGTCGGGGAGAAGGAGCTCGCCTCTGGCAAGCTCGCGGTCAGGACAAGGGAGGACAAGGGCCAGAAGGACATGGGAGCAGACGACCTGGTCAATGAGATAAGCGACAAGACACGCGGGATGCCGAAGGGCAAGCTAACCCTTCAGATGCTCCTGACAAAGAGGCCCACTTTCGTTGGCTGATCCTATGGTGGACAAAGAATCCGTGCTCGAAGCCAACAGGAAAGCGAACGGCAAGTTCGAGATCCTCTCCAAGGTCAAGATCAGCTCAAAGGAGGAGCTTGCCACGTACTACACTCCAGGAGTCGCGTACGTCTGCGAGGCCATAAAGGATGATCCAAGCAAGGTGTACGACTACACCAGCAAAGCCAACACCATCGCGATAGTCACCGATGGTACCAGGATACTCGGGCTGGGCAAGATCGGGCCGAAGGCCGGCATGCCCGTAATGGAGGGCAAGTCCATACTTTTCAAGAAGTACGGCGGAGTGGACGCAGTGCCGATCTGCCTTGACACAACGGACGAAGAAAAGATCGTGCAGCTGGTCAAGGACATAGCGCCCACGTTCGGTGCGATAAACATAGAGGACATAGAATCACCGAAGAGCCTGAAGATAGTCCGCAGGCTATCTGAGATGCTCGACATACCCGTGTTCCACGACGACCAGGAGGGCACGGCCGTGGTCACGCTGGCCGGCCTCCTCAACGCGCTCAAGCTGGCAGGCAAGAAAAGGGGCGATGTAAAGGTCGTGATAAACGGCGCCGGGTCTGCCGGCATAGGCATCGCCAAGCTGCTCCATTATGCCAAGTTCAGGCACCTCTATGTCGTAGACTCTGCAGGCCTGATCCACAAGGGCAGGAAGGAGAACATGAACCCATTCAAGGACGAGATCGCGCAGATAACCAACGCCGATGGGAAAGACGGCAGGCTGGAGGACGTCGCGAGGGACGCAGACGTCCTGATAGGCGTCTCGACACGCGGCGCTTTCTCAGGAGAGCTCATAATGCACATGAAGGAGAAGCCGATAGTCTTCGCGCTCGCGAACCCAGACCCGGAGATAGGATACCACGGCGCGAAAGACGCAGGGGCATTCATCGCGGCGACCGGTAGCAGCAGCAACCCTAACCAGGTCAACAACGTGCTGGCCTTCCCTGGAATAATGCGCGGCCTGCTCGATGCGCGCTCGAAGAGCGTCAACCACGAGATAATGTACGATGCCGCGATCGAGATAGCGAAAGGCGTCGGAAAGAGACTCTCAACAGATTTCATAATGCCGGATCCTACGGACAACCGCATGCTGCTGAAAGTCACTTCGAACGTCGCCGCGGCCGTTGCAAGCGCCGCGGTCAGGACAGGCATCGCCAGGGTGAACGCCGAAAAGGATACTGTGAAGAAGCACGCCGCCTCGCTCATAAAGAGATACATGAAGATAGAGCGCAAAGTGCTCAAATGATCATACGAGCCTGCGTGGATCGAGTATCCTGTCAAGCCTCTTCCTGTCGAGTATGTTGAGCTCCAGGCAGATCTCCTTCACGCTCTTGTTCCTCCTGTACGCCATCCTCGCGATCTCAGCCGCCCTTCCGTATCCTATGTATGGTGAGAGGGCCGTGGCGATCGACAGGTCTCGCTCGAGATGCTCCTTTATCATGATCAGGTTCGGCTTGACTCCCGACACGCACCTGTGTGCGAAGGTGTGCACCGCGTTCGACAGTATGTTTATGGAGAACAGGAGGTTGAACGCGATGAGCGGCATGTAGACGTTCAGCTCAAGCTGCCCTGCGTCAGCCGCCTTTGCTATGGTCGTGTTGCTGCCCATGACCTGGAACGCG
>JASHUB010000028.1 GCA_030040265.1 Microcaldota archaeon | reverse complement strand
AGGGACGACTACTTCATCGACGTCCCGACATTCCCGCCGGTCAAGAAGACACAGGTCAGGTCCACGCCCGACAACGTGGTCGGCGTCTTCGACAGGGTGAACCTCTCGCACAACTGGAGGTACATGCCGCTCACGGCTGAGGAGATGAAGGGAGGCGTGAGCACAAGCCTCAGAATAAACATAACCCTGCAGAACATGATCAAGGTGCTGAACGCGCTGATAGTGAACGGGACCGTGGTCAGCCTCCTCGACTACTACGCTCCGAAGAGGTGGGTGGACGAGTCGAAGCACGACCTCGAGTACCTGGTGACGTTCAGGAAGCTGAGGGACTACTGCGTGACCCACGCGATGCGATTCACAGAACTGGACGCGGTGCAGAGCTGCGACATGGTGGTCACCAAGGACACCACGGAGAGCTCCGTCTTCATATACTCGAGCGCGGGGGAGCTGCACAACATAAAATTGACGATGGAGACCAGGGCTTTCATAGCGTTCGTGAACGAGGACGCGAAGCTGGCATTCATGGACAAGCTCTATGCATCGTATGGCGACCAGGCCGAACTGCTGAAGACCGGGATAGCGTACAACTATGTCAAGCTAGTCGACATGGAGCACCTTGACCAGCTGCTGCTGTAGCGCTCATTCCTCCTGGACCTGCTCCTTTGGCGCCTCGAAGAGCGCCTTGTACTTGCCTTCTATCAGAGCCTTGAGCTTCGCCTCTATCTCCTCGCGCTTGTCGCCGGTTATCTCGCTGAGGTCTCCTGCAAGCTGCGAGACATAGCGCATTATCATCTTGTACCGCGTCTCCTGGACGCTCCTCGTCTTCATCCCGTGGAGATACCGCTGCAGGTTCCTGCCGGCGTCCTGGACCGCGAGCTTTATCTCGTCTATTATCTCCTCTTCCTGCGAGATGGCCTGCTTCCCGACTCCGGAGTAGGGGATGTAGACAGACGAGACGTTTACCAGCACGCTGACCGGTTCCTCCTCGAACTTCTGTATCGAGTACCGTTTCCAGTCTATGTTCTTCACCGCCTCGGTTATCGCGCATGCAGAGCTGTCGAACAGAAGGGGCACCTTGTTCCCGAACCTCAGCGTGTTCCCCTCTGCGCCCTGCGTGCCGGACTTCCCGGCATTGCCGCCATACGCTATGCCGGCTTCAACAACGAACGGAATGCCGCCGCGGAAGACCTTTGGCTTCCTCTCGACCACGCTCATGAAGGTCGGGTTTAGTATGTTCTTTATCGCAGCTGACACCTGGTTCTCGCCTATGGTGGACATCGAGTCCAGGTCTGGAGCTATCCACTTCACCTGCTTTATGGCAGCCACAATCTTCTCGGCATCGTCCCACGTGAGCTGCGACGGGTTCTTGTCGAAGTCGACGTCCTTTGCTATCGCCCTGAGCTCGTCTATCTTGTTCTGGGTGACGCGCGAGAAGGCGTCTATCATGAAGGACGACACCTTCCTGCTCTCCGCCCTGTGCGCGAACTCGAGGAGGTCGTTCGTGCCTATGCCAAGGGGGTGGGGCTTGATCAGCTTCGGCCTCTTGGGCATGTCGCTAACTGACCTCGGAAACGAGACCTCCTTCCCGTCAGGCTCCACGAGCCTGATGCTGCAGTGCGGGTTGGACAGCGCGGTCCTCCGAAGGTATTCGAGCACGCCGTGGTCGCTGTTCTCGTACTTCACCTCGCCGAACTCGCCGGCGATCTCTAGGCCTCTGAAAGTCGGCTCGATCTTTTCCTGTTCGGTGACTAGAGGTTTGTTGTTCTTTATGTCTATCGTGATGTCGCAGGAGAACGCCTGCTTGCCGGTGCTCGACTTGACCCTGATTGGCTTGCCTGTCGTTATCTTGGCGAAGAGCGTGCATCCGGCTGCGCCAATTCCCTGCTGCCCTCTCTGCTGCATGTACCGGTGGAACTTTGTTCCGGCAAGGACTGCGGCCAGCGCCTTTCCGACATGGCTCTGCGGTATTCCGGGGCCGTTGTCCGACACTTTTATCGAGTACTTGTTCTCTCCGATCTCCTTGATCTCGACGCTTATGTCGGGCAGTATGCCTGCCTCCTCGCACGCATCCAGTGAGTTTGTCACGTACTCGTGTATTATGGTGGTTAGCGACCGGACCTTGCCCGCGTATCCGAGCATCTGGCTGTTCTTGCGGAAGAACTCGGATATCGAGTGCTCCTTGAACTCCTTGAATATCTCATCGGCACTTGTCGCCTCTTTTTGTATGGCTGCCATCACATGACCTCTCTTATCATCTTCCTCTTCGCACCCTCCATGACGCGATACGCCTTCTTGTGCGTTCCGCCGCCGAGGAGCACCTGCATAGCGGCGTCCGCGACGCGTATCTGCTCGGTGGTCCCGATCATGCTTACGGTGTTCCCGAATATCTCCATGTCAACGCCGCTGACCGCCTCTATGTACTCCTTGGTCTTGCCTTCCCTGCCGATTATCCTTGCCTCGACCCGATGTATCTGCTCTCGGGTGTGGAACAGCGGCTTCAGGTCCACGGACTTGAAGAAGTAATTGTCAGTGAGCAGCTTGTAAGCCTTCTGGACGTCGAACCCGCGGCCGAATGCCTGGACAACCATCCTTGCGTTGTACTCGTCGTAAGGCTCTCCGTCGAGCACCACCTCGTTGCCGTCCTCTATGCTTATCTTGCACTTGAGCTTCGCCCTGAGATCTGCGAGCAGCGTCTTGTCCTCGGTGAGCTTCCTTGACCTCTTATGCGGTATCAGTATCTGTTCCATAAGAATCACGAGCTCTCGCCAAAAAGCCGGATTTTGACTGGTCTATGGGTTATTTCTAACTGAGCTTTTTATATCTTCTCCTCGTAAGCATGTATCGTCCAGCACAAAAGTGCATGCTGTGGCGCTCATCCTTGAGATGTGGAAGTTATCGCCCGTCGCGGAAGCTTTAAATACCTTTACGTGTAGTGATATTGTGATTCAATCGTGATTGTTTCACGAATGAACTCCGTGCAAGTCACGAAACAAGGAATGAATCATGAGAAAATCACAAAAGGTTCGCAACATGGTCAACAAAACAAACGTAGAACGCGAACTCCTTCGCCTCAAGAAGGAGGTCGACTCGCTACGATCAAGGTCAAGAGCCCCTACAGAGAACAGGGAACTCGAAGGCAAGGCGACATCATGGAATGACCTGGTCAGGTACCTGATACAGGACCGCGAGCAGACCAACAGGCTGCTCGCCAAGCTTAGCGACAGAATAACTGGATTAGAGCACGAGATAGACAAGATAGAAGTCGTGGAACAGACAGAGGTGGAGCAGGAAGCGCCTGTGGAATACCAGGCGAAGAAGACCGCCGAGAACCGGGAGGTTCCCCTGTCTGCGCTCGACGTCAAGATCATGAACTTCATACAGTCCCAGCCGGGCAGCATGGCGTGTGCGGACGACGTACGGCTCCAGATGGGATACAAGGGAAGGAACGCTGCCTGCTCCAGGCTGACGAGGCTGTCAGAGAAGGGCCTGCTGCAGAGGGTGCAGCTGGGTCACAAGGCATTCTACAAGTATGACGCTGGCAAGACGACCAATACGCTTATTATATCACCTCCACAGTAGAAACCTAGGCCTGCTCTCCCCCAGCAGGCCTATACCCTTTAACCATCACTGGTAAGAGGCTCCCTCGATCTTCTCGACTCTTGATGGCATGTGCAGGTACCATCGCAGTATCTCGCGGGTCCATTGCGCGAACTGCTCCGGGTTGTTGAGCAGCTTCCCCTTTATCTCATCAAGTGAAAGTAGCTCGGCGCTCTGCACCTCGCTCGGATCCATGTTTATCTTGCCGTCGTACTCCGCCTCGTAGAGGATGGAGATCATGTTGTCGTTCGGGCCGTACACGAGCCTGAACTTCAGTATGGGCCTTAGGCCCAGCTCTTCTATGCCGAGCTCCTCCTCGGCCTCCCTCCTTGCGGTCTGCTCGTAGGTCTCACCGTAGTCGACGTGGCCCGAGACGGACAGGTCGTAGGTGTTGGGAAACTTGTCCTTGGTCTTTGATCTGACTGTGAGAAGCAGCCTGCCTTCGGGGCTCAGGAGCAGTATGTGTATTCCCCGGTGCCAGCGCTCAGTTTTGTGGATGCTCTGCCTGCTGTCCTTTCCAAGAACGTTGTCGTCCCTGTCGATGACGTAGAGCAGGTCTTCCAAAGAACCACACAGGAATGCTTCGATCGGGATTTGAACCCGAGTTACAGACTTGAGAGGCCTGTGTCCTTGACCGGACTAGACGATCGAAGCGCAAGTATTCTATTCCCGGAAAGATATATTAATTTGCCCGGAACAGATTATAAATGCTGTTTTTATGCAGCCGCTTTATGAGAAGTATACGCCTTTTACGCTCAACGGGATAGTCGGCAACAGGCCTGCGGTCCAGAAGCTCGAGACTTTCGGAGCTGCCGTTAACGGGGGCGCGCGGCCGAGGCCCATCATGATCCACGGACCTTCCGGAACCGGAAAGACAACTGCAGCGCATGCGCTCGCGTACGTGAACGGCTTCGACATAATCGAGCTCGGCGCGAACGACTATAGGGATGCCGATAGCCTGCAGAAGAAACTGCTGCCTGCAACGGTCTCGAAGGGGCTGTTCAGCAAGACGTCCCTGGTCATCTTCGATGAGATAGACGAGCTGTCAGCGAAGTTCGACTCAGGCGCAGAGTCCGTGATAACGCAGATAGTAAGGACGGCAAAGCAGCCAGTAGTCTTCATCGCCAACGATTACTGGAGCAGGAAGATCTCTTTTCTTAGGGAGAAGGTCGACCAGGTCGACTTCAAGCGTGTGCCGAAGGACGAGATACTCGCGCTCCTCAAGAGGATACTTGAGAAGGAGGGAGCGAAGGTAGACGAGAGCACGATAGAGGAGATAGCAAAGAGGAACAACGGCGACATACGCGGCGCCATAAACGACCTCGAGATAATGATAGACGCCAAGCCGGAGCTTCTGGAGAACCTCGGCATAAGGGACAGGAAGGGAGAGATATTCCAGATCCTTGACAAGATATTCACCTGCAACAACTTCGACATGGCGAGGAACGCCGCGAACACGAACGACGTCAGCATGGACATGCTGTTCAACTGGGTTAACGAGAACGTGCCCAACAGGTATGCCTCCAAGTCGAGCCTCAGCGAGTCGTACGACAACCTTGCGAAGGCCAGCATGTTCCTCGAAAACGCAGAGCGGACGAAGTACTACGGGTACATGAGATACAGCAGCGTGCTCATGTCGGCAGGAGTGGCGATAGCGAACCGGGGGATAGGTACGTACAAGATGTACGCATTCCCGTCGAACATCAAGTACTTAAGCAAGACTAAGAAGAGCAGGGATGCGATAAACAGCGTCGCGAAGAAGCTCATGCCGATGCTGCATGCGCACAAGCGAGACATAATCAACGACTTCCTGCCTTTGCTGAAAGCCATGATAGAGAAGGCCAGCGAGCAGATGGGCGACGACGAGATGCTCCAAGAACTAGAGACAAGATACGGTCTCGATAAGGACGAGGTAAAGGCGATAAGGGAGTACTACAAACTCCGATGATCAGGCTTGCAGCCCGGCCAGGTCTATCTCCAGCGCTATGGTCGGCTCCTCGATGCCGAACTTCGATAGGACTTCGGGGTGGATCTCGCCCATGAAGCCCAATGTCTTCCCGCCCAGAGTTATCCTCGCGCACCTGCCCTCGATGAAGCTCGGATTGTCCGCTGCCTGGATCTCGAGATCCGAATCGAGCAGCGTGTTCAGCGAATTGAAAGATGCCTTGATGTCGTTGAAGTTCGCCTTTGGGCCCGTCTCCACGGCTGCAAGGTGGTACGCCTCAGAGACGACATCGCCCCACAGGTTGAACGCGAGGTCTACTTCGAAGATCCTCTGCGGCATCCTGTCGTTCTTCGAGAGGCTTATGTTCTTGAGAAGGGACGGGATGAGCCAGGTCCTCATCATCGTTAGCGACACGGTGACTGAATTCTTGACCTTCACGTAAGAATCGGGCCGCTGTAGCCTCATGTCGTCGAAATTAGCCTTCTCGTTCGTCAGGAATGAGTTGAGCATCTCGATGAAGCCGAGGCCGGCCATGGCGTGGCTGGCCTTCTTGTTGAGCAGCGTGGACCTCTCGAGGCCGCCCTGCTGCGTTGCGGTTATCAGCAGCGGCCTTATGTAATCGTAGCCGTAGGCTATCGCGATGTCCTCGATCACGTCCTGCTCGTTCAGGACGTCGGCACGGTATGCGGGCACGTTGACCCGTGCGCTTTCGCCAACGGTGACGCCTTCGTATCCCATCTTGTTCACGAGGGACAGCACGTTGGTGTAGCCAATCGCGACGCCGATCTCGCGCTCCGCCTCGAACACGGGAACCTCTATCCTCGCGCTTTCCATCTCGGGGACGATGCTGCGCTTCTCGCCGTTGACTATCGTAACGGGCTTGACAGCGCACCCCAGGTCTAGGAACAGCGAAGCGAGTATGTCTGCGGTCTTTCCGACGGCGTAGTCGGAAGTCCCCGTCACGTCTATGAACAGGTTCCTTGTCCCAGTAGTCACTTTCGTCCTCTCCGAATTGATTATCGGTATGAGCGCTAGCGTCCCTTGCTCGTCCTTGAGCGCGACGTGCCCGGTCTTGGTCTTGCTCCTCGTGATGTGACCGTACGCTAGCCCCTTGTCGTGCTCCGCGACTATGGTGCTGTACTTCATGCTCTTGGAGCCGTTCAGCGGCACGAACTCCTCGTCGCCGTACACGTCGTAATGCAGCGGCGCCTTTATCACTTCGAGATTATGCATCCCTATCGAGATCTTCATGCGCTTCCTGCCGTAGGTATCGCAGAGTTTCTCCGTGAAGTTTATCACGTCCTTGAGCGATGCATCGTCGAACTTTACGTCGTTGACCACGAGCCCGGAGATGGCCGGCCTGACCTTCTTCACCTTCGCGCCTACGATGATGTCCATGATGGGCTCCTGCGATGAAAGCTTGTAAACGTATTTCTTGCTGCGGTGCATGAAGTTCTTCAGCATCCTTGCGAAACCGACCGTGCCGAGAAGGTCCGGCCTGTTCGATGGCAGCTCTACCACGAGTTCGTCCTTGGTCTGTTCCTCTACGCTGAGGCCCATCTTTGAGGTCTGGCTCTCTAGCGCCTTGTCATCGAGCTCGTAGCCCAGGAGCCGGAACAGCAGTTTCTTGTCGAAAGAAGTCACTGGCATGATCACACCAAGGGCCTTTTCCTGGCCCAGCCCACGCTGTTGTTGTAAAGTTCGGGTATTCCTGCGAGGCTCTTGTCCCTGAGGAGAAGGATGCGCTCTATGCCGCAGCCCCACGCCAGCACTGTCAGCTTGCGCCTCTGCGCGCCGACTATCTCCCTGCGTATCATCCCCGCCCCGCCGAGCTCGAGAGTCTTGCCGTCCTTCTCGGCCTGGATCTCGACTCCGGGCTCTACGAACGGGAAGTACGCAGGCACGAACCTGACCTTCAGGCCTAGCGAGTCGTAGACCCTTATGAGCATGTCGAAGAGGTTTGAGAGCGTGAGCCTGTGGCCGATTATTATCCCGTCCATCTGGTAGAAGTTCTCGAGGTGCTTGAAGTCGATGTTCTCGTTCCTGAAGACCCTGCTGATGCCGAAAAGCTTCACTGGCAGCTGGTACGCGTTCTTGTTTGCGGTGAGCTCATTCGTTATCTGGCTCAGGTACCTTGCGGAAACGCTGGTCCCGTGTGTCCGGAGTATGGACTGGCTGGCGACAGCCTCTGACCACTTCTCATGGTACGCCTTTTCGTGCGCCTTCTTCACCTTTCGCATCTCCGCCTTGTCCACAGACAGATTTGCGGGATTTGAGAGGTAGAAAGTGTCCATCACCGTCCTTGCCGGGTGGTCCTGCGGCACGAAGAGCGAGTCGAACGACCAGAACGCAGGCTCTATTATCGGGCCCGACATCTCCCTGAAGCCGAGGTCCGTGTATATGTCCTTTATCTCGTTTATCAGCCCCCTGAGCGGGTGCAGCCTCCCGGCATCGGCGGCTTCGACAGGGACGTTGACATCATATTTCTTGAACCGCCTGCCCTGCCATGTTCCCCTTGCGATCATGCTCTTGTCCAGGGCGTCTATCACGTCGCCTTCTTCCCTTCCCGCAGCGGCCGCCGACATCCCCTCTTTCGTTATGGCGAGCGACTCTACCGCGGATGTTTTCTTGACGAGTATCAGTCCGCGCTTCACGAGTTCTTCAACGGAGTTCTTGTTGCCGGATGACACTTTGCGGAATGCGCCTGGGTCTGCGGCCAGCTCCTTGAGTATCCTGTCTTCCGGGACGCCTGCGCCGAGCGCCTTGGCGCCGGCAGGAGCGAGTTCGAGGACGCCGTCCTTTATGACTGCATACCCTTTCCGCTTCAGCCACTGCAGGCCTATCATCTCCCTCTCGTCCTTCAGGGCTGCGATCTTTATTGTGCCCTTGCCAAGGCGGTCGAGAAGCGCCTGCTCCGGCAGCGAGTTCTTGGCGTAGCCCTTCGCCTCCTCAGAGAGCTCGGCGCTTTCGGTCTCAGCTTTCGTCACTTTTATGAGACCCTGCGGCGAAAGACTCTCTATGGCCCACAGGAGTGCGTCGCGCTTCAGCCCGGACCGTTCTGCGAGCTGATCGAGCGTCAAGGATTTGCCGTCCTTTAGGACGCCGAGGACTGCAGCTTCGTATTTGTGCAACCAAATTACCTCGCTCTGACGTACCAGTAGACGGCGCCTATTACTATGATTGCAACTATCACGAGCAGGATGTAGAAGCCGTACTTCGAATATGCGTTCTCGAAGTAGTCGAGCACTTCCTGCTGGAGGGATTCGGTTATCGTGTATGTGAAGGTGAACTTCTGGAGCGGCTCTTCTGCATACCATGAGAATTGCGTCACGTTCTTATAGTTGTTGACGAGGGTCGGTCCCGGAGAGTCCGGCAATGGGTATATCGAGACTATCTGCGCGCCGCGCGGTATTATGAGGTTGAGCCGGTATCCCGCCTGCAGGGCCTCGCCGCTGGCGGTGTGCTCGAAGTTGAGAGCGCTGCTGTTGAACACGTACTCGAAATCGCGCGGGCCGATGTTGCTGGAAGTGGTGATGTTGTTCGCGTAGTAGTCCACGGTTAGTATCGCGGTCCCGCCGAGTCCCGGGCCGGTCTCGACCAATGGGCCGGGCAGCAGGGTTATCTGCGAAATGCTCGATCTGGGGTTGAGTATGAACTCTGATGGCAGGCCGTCCTCAAGGACTTTCTGCCAATCGGTGATTGTGAGGTTCAGGGCCACCCTGTCCTGCTCGTACACGCCAATGGACGAGTTGCTGACCTGCAGGTTCAACGTCTCGATGACGTGCGCCCTGGGGGTGCCGTTTAGGATGACGGTCGTGTTCACGAACGTTACGTTGATGGAGGCGTAGCTGGTCGCGGCGAGAAACAGCACCACTGCAGCGAAAGAAAGGAGCGGAAGCTTGTTCATGCTACCAGCACGAGACTATTGAGAAGTCAAGGTATAAAAAAGCTATTAAGCGCTGCCTTCGACTGCGGCTGGAAGATGAATGTCTACGGGCGTGCCGAAGCTTGTGCCGTGCCTTTTCGGGCCACTGCCCCCGAGCTTCCTGAACGCAGACGCGTTCTTGAAGTACCTATTGACAAGGTACTTCCACATGGTCGCCCTGCTCATCGCGCTTATCACCAGGTCCCGTTGCAGTATCTCGAACATCTCCCTTGCGTCCAACGCGGCTATCCTGATCGGCCGCTCCTCGACCTCGGTGCTCGTCCTGCCCCTGTATGTCAGGTCCTCTGCCGCGAACTCCGTGTTCACCCAGCCGATCCTGCCGGGAAAGTCACCTATCATGGTGTCGATTATCCAGAGTCTGCCTACATCGAATCCCGCCTCCTCCCTCACCTCCCTGACAGCGGTCTGCGCCTGCGTCTCGCCTGCCATCGTGTATCCGCCTATGAGCTCGAACGTCCAGCTCTGCACAGAGAGCTGCGGCTTCCAGGTCAGGATGTACAGTTCCTTGTCGCCGTCCTTTATTATCGGAAGGACGTTCATGCTGTTCCGCCCCGCGATCCGGCTCCACACTATGGGCTGGTCGCCAGGCTTGCCCTCGACGTCCTCTATGGTCAGGCGCCCCTGCTTGACCTGGCCCACCACCCTGACGTCTATCTTAGGGAGACCGTCCCTTCGCGCACTAGCGAGCAGCTCGCGTCCGGTATCACGCATCTGAGAAACGGCTTTCTGCATGTTACACCGAAACTAGTTTCTTTTGCCTCCTTCTTAAACCTTGTTTTTAATTCGTCTTTCAGACTGCGATAGGGTTAAAAACCTATACGCAGCATATAGTATTCACTAAAGTGAAAGTGCTTTTTATGCCAGCTTTGGAAAGCAAGCTACTAGCAGTGGTGCGTGTCAGGGGCACGAACAACGTGCGCGAGTCGATAGGCCACACTCTGGAGCGGCTGAACCTCAAGCAGGTCAACAACCTGAGCCTTGTGCAGGGCACTGAGTCGAATATGGGGATGATAAGGAAGTGCAACAGCTACATCACCTATGGCGAGGTGCAGCAGGACGTTCTGGAGAAGCTGCTTGAGCGCAAGGGCATAAAGGCGAGCGCCGCGGAACTGATGGGCGGCAAGAAGAGGATAAAGGAGCTCGTGGATCTGCCGATACACATGCACCCTCCGAAGAGAGGCTACCGCAACATAAAGGCGGGCTTCAACGCGAAGGGCGACCTTGGATACCGCGGCGAGAAGATAAACGAACTCCTGAAGAGGATGATGTGATATCATGGTCATAAGAATCAAGAAGAAGGGCAGGAAGTACCTCGGGACGAGGAGATGGGGCGTAGGCAACATAAAGAACGCCAGGGGCGCAGGAGAGCGCGGAGGCGTCGGACTCGGCGGAAGGAAGCACAACTGGACGCACATAGTTAAGTACGAGAAGGAAAGGATACGATCAAAGGGATTCACGCAGTGGGAGCACGTCAACCTGAAGGAGATAGACCTAGACGTGCTCTCCAAGAGGGCCGAGGAGGCGAAGGACGCGAAGCCGACCATAGAGCTGCGCGGCTACAAGGTCCTCAGCGATGGGATGCTCAGAAAGCCGGCGATAATCAAGGCGGCTGGATTCTCAAAGAAGGCGATGGAGAAGATAAAGCAGGCCGGCGGAGAGGCGATAAAGCTCTAAAAGCCTTGTTTTCCTAGCATACATTGCAGTGCTCATTATGGATGCGTTGAGGATAGCGTTCTACTCTGACACGTACCTCCCCGCGGTTGACGGGGTCGTCACATCGATGCTCAACTTCAGGAGGGAGCTCGAGCGGAGGGGACACAAGGTATACATATACGCCAGCGGAGACAACGCGGCGAAGAGGAGGTACGCAAACAGGAAGACGTTCATAACCACTGGCGTCAGGCTCAAGAGCTACCCGCAGTACAAGATGGCGGTGATGCCGTACAAGTCCGTTACGCGGCTCAAGGACCTGGACGTCGACCTGATACACGCCCACACGCCGTTCATGATGGGCTTCGCAGGCCTGGTCGCCGCGAAGCTCCAGAAGTATCCGATAGTGGGCTCGTTCCACACCATAATAAACAACAAGGAGGTGATACGCGAGTACTATCCCGGAGGGAAGCGCTTCAGGAAGTTCGCGTCAAAGTACCTGTGGGAGTACGCCAAGTTCTTCTACAGGCGCTGCGATGCAACGACCGTGCCGTCCGAGCCCATAGCAAGGATGCTGAAGCGCGGAGGCGTCGGCAATCTCACCATACTGCCGAACAGCGTCGACCTGAAGGCGTTCAACCCGAGGGTCGGCGGCAACGGCATCAGGAGGGAGCTCGGAATAGACAAGGGCGACAGGATGGTGCTGTGCCTGGGCAGGCTGAGCCGCGAGAAGAAGCTCGAGACCATGCTCAGGGCCGCGAAGGTCGTCGCTAAGAAGGACGACCAGGTCCAGTTTGTCGTCGGCGGAACCGGACCCGCCGCGGAGCGCTACCGCGACATGGCCAGGCGCCTCGGGATAAGCAGGAACGTGCACTTCACGGGATTCGTTGAGCAGGAGGTGCTGCCGAACCTCTACGCCGCGTCCGACGCGTTCTGCATGCCATCGACTTTCGAGACGCACGGGATAGTGGCGCTGGAGGCCATGGCGTGCGGCAAGCCGGTCGTTGGTGCGGACTTCCTCGCGCTCAAGGACCTGATAAAGAACGGCAAGAACGGCGAAAAGTTCGCACCGGGCGATTATATCGCGTGTGCGCGCAAGATAGAAAAGGTTTTAAATAACACGGAATCATATAAACAACAGGCAGTAAACACTGCCAAAGAATTCTCACTGGAGAACGTAACGGACAAACTACTTGACATTTACAATCTAGTCTTGACAGAGAAGGCGATGCACTGAACGAGGAAGGGAAGACGGAGAAGCAAGAAGCACAGCAGAATGGCGCGGCGGCGGCCAAGGCCCCTGACGCGGCACCCGAGAACGCTGTTCCTAAGAGTCCAAAAGACCTTGAGATAGACCAGATACGGAAGGACATCGAGGCCGAGAGGAAGAAGAGGACGGGCATTATAGACGAGATCAAGAGGGCCAGGAGGAGGATCGCATACAAGCAGGCGGAGCAGCAGGCGATCGCCAAGCTCCTGACTATGGAGCCTCCGAAGAAGACGAAGAACATAGGATACTTGAGAAGGCTCAAGGAGAAGCTTGAGTTCAGGATCGCGACGGAGGCATCGACGCTTGGCGCCGAGAAGGACCTTGTCAGGAAGATAAAGGAGGTCGACGAGGAGCTGCACGAGGCGCTCAAGGGATACAGGATGAGGAAGAAGGCGGAGCTCATAGAGAAGGACATAGAGGAGTCGAGGAAGAAGGCTGAGGAGCAGGAGAAGCTGATAGCGGAGCAGGACAAGAAGCTCGACGATCTGTACTCGAAGCTCAGGAGGCTGACCGGCATGACGAGGAGGCCGATCAGGAAGGAGAGGCGGCCAATGCAGGAGCCGCAGCCTGTCGAGATAAGCCTCGCCGACATAGCGGTAATAAAGGATAAGAAGAATGGAGACCAGGACACAGGAAAGGATTGATGCCTACAGCATCGAAGATACGCAGAGTATAAAACATATAGTGTATAGTATAAACAAGGTGTAAGAATTGAAATTGACATTCTACGGAGCAGCACAGGAGGTAGGAAGGAGCTGCATCATGGTAAGCACAGGAAAGACAAAGATACTACTTGACGCCGGCGTCAAGCCGGAGGACAACGACGCGCCTCGCATAGAGGACAAGGACCTCAAGAGCATAGACGCGATAATCATATCGCACGCGCACATAGACCATTGCGCCTATCTGCCGCACATCTACTCGATGGGTTACAAGGGATATGTCTACACGACGAAGCCGACCATGGAGCTCATGGCCGTGCTCATCGCCGATTACATGCACCTGGTCAACCCCAAGGACGTGACCAAGGAGGGGCTCGACTCGCTCGCGAAGCACTTCAAGATAATCGACTACAAGAAGGAGTTCCGCATAAAGGACCTGAGGTGCGAGTTCATCTCAGCGGGCCACATAGTCGGCAGCGCAGTGACGAAAGTGACGGATGGGAGGAGGACGCTGGTGTACACCGGCGACATAAACCTGACCAACACCAGGCTGCTTGACGGCGCGGACCTCGAGGGCCTGAGGGCCGACACGCTCATAACGGAATCTACGTACGGAGCGAAGACGGACATAAAGGCGAACGAGAAGGAGCAGGCACCGCTCTTCCTGAAGAGCATAAAGGAGACCATAACGCAGGGAGGCAAGGTGATAATACCGAGCTTCGCTGTCGGAAGGGCGCAGGAGGTGCTGCTGTTCCTCGACGACTACATCAAGTCCGGGCTCATACCAAAGGTGCCCGTTTACGTGGACGGCATGATAAACAAGACGATGAAGATCCACAGGCACAACGTGATATTCTGCAGGAGGGAGCTGCAGATGCGCATACTCATGAGCGATGAGGACCCCTTCAAGAGTCCCAACTTCACCCCGATAGAGGGGAAGGACATGCGCGGCAAGATCGCCAAGAGCGACGAGAGCTGCATAGTTGTCACGACAAGCGGGATGGTGACCGGAGGGCCGGTGCTGTACTACCTCACAAGATGGGCGGGCAACAGCGCGAACAAGCTCATACTGATAGGCTACCAGCCTGACGGGACAAGGGGCAGGCAGCTGCAGGACGGGGACAAGGAGCTGGTCATAGACAAGAGGAAGGTCAAGATCGCGTTGAAGGTCGAGACGTTCCACATGTCGGCGCACGCAGACAGGAAGCAGCTTGAGCTGATACCCAAGAGGATAGCCGGACTGAAGCAGATATTCCTGGTCCACGGAGAGCCGGAGAAGATGGATGACCTCAAAACGGCGTGGGGCAACAGGTACAAGGTGTTCACGCCGAGGCTCTCGGAGAGCTTCGACATCTGATCAGTCGACTGTCGCCTCTTCGACGAAATCGTGGTACCTCTTCAGGCCTTTCGGGAATTTGGCGTCGCCGTCGGGATGCTTCTCGATGTTGAACACCTGCGGGCCGTACCTCGTGCTGACGTTTATCTCCTTCTCGAAAACGGCGAGGTCGTTCCCTTCAGCTAGGACATGAACACTTCCATCACGTGCGTTCCTGACCATGCCCGTTATGCCGAGGCGCTTCGCGACCGAGCGCACGAACGCTCTATACCCCACGCCCTGGACCACGCCGTGCACTACGTAGAACGTCCGCATAGTTCTCGGGGTTATAGACGTCTGGAAAGTCTTTGAACCTTGCCCTGACGCTGAAAAGCGATGAGTAGTCGTCTAGGTCCCGTATCCGGCCCGCAACGGTCCTGAGGACGGAGAAGTGCAGGTGCGGATGCTCGGTGAAGCCGGTGTTTCCGCTAAGGGCTATCGCCTGCCCCCGATACACGCGGTCCCCGACATGCACCATTGCGCTGCCGGAAGAGAGGTGCTCGTAATCGGTGAGCTCGCCTCTCGGATGCTCGATCGCTATCATGTTGCCACGGTCCCAGAACGTTATGTCTATGCCGTGCGCCTTGTTCGAGTCCCTGACATACACCGCCCTCCCAGCTTCCGCTGCGTAGACGATGGTTCCCTCGGGCACGTAGAAGTCGATGCTTCTTGCGAGGCCGCCGACATGCGCTGGCGACCTGTCGTGGGCTACGGCGGTGACCTTCCTTGCAGCTACAGGTACGCTGTACAAGTTCCTGGAGAAGCGGTCTACCTGTGGAGGGCTGACCAGCCGCGCGGCTAGGACCTCCTGCGCCTTCGCCATGAACGCAGGACTTACAAGATCCGGACCTGGTTTTACGAGCCTTTTCACGATTAAACCGGTGTCTTTCCTGCTATTTTAAACCTAACTTTTGCCCTGCCGCACTTCCGGTTCTTAGAAAGGTTTATAAACTGAGGCGTGGTAGGTTTAAGCACAGTAAGGTGAAGGCGACCCGATGAGCACTCCAGGAGAAGCTGTTCCTCTAGGCACACCCGATGATATTGGTGGCCCTATCAAAATGGTTCCGAAGAAGGCCAGCGATAGCGTCGACGTGAAGTCTGGTGAACGCACGCTTCCGATGGGGCTGCTTCCATTCTATTTGGTGCAGCGACCGGCGCCCCAGTCCCAGCCATCGAATGAGAGGACATACGGAGACCGGAGAAGGGCCATGCTCAGGGCTGCGAGAAGCAGCAGAGGCAGGGGCTACTAATCCAGAGAAAAGACTTTTAACTTGTCTTTGCTTAATACCACTCATGCTCGATAAGTATGATTTTAAGGAGGCAGAGCCACGCATAGCGAAGTTCTGGGCTGACGAGAAAGTCTACGCCTATGACCCCAAATCAAAGAAGAAGATATATGCGATAGACACCCCTCCGCCGACCGTCTCCGGCCTAATCCACCTTGGCCATGTATTCTCGTACTCGCAGGCAGACTTTGTTGCAAGATACAAGCGCATGCAGGGCTTCAACGTCTACTATCCGTTCGGGTTCGACAACAATGGCCTGCCCACGGAGCTGCTAGTGGAGAAGAACCACAAGATCACAGCTGAGAAGCTCGGCAGGGAGAATTTCGTAGAGCTCGTTGAGAGCGAGACGAAGAAGTACGAGGAGATATACAGGAACACGTGGCATAAGGTGGGCATCTCGGTTGACTGGTCCAACACGTACTCGACTATCGACAAGAACGTTCAGAGGGTATCGCAGCTCTCGTTCCTGAAGCTCTGCGAGATGGACAGGACGTACAGGAAGGAGACCCCTACCATGTGGTGCCCGAGCTGCAAGACAGCAGTGTCCCAGATGGAACTGAAGGACAAGGTGCTCAAGTCGAAGTTCGTGAACATAAAGTTCTCAGAGGAAATGATCGTTGCGACCACGAGACCTGAGCTGCTGCCCGCGTGCGTCGCGATATTCGTTAATCCAGACAACCCTAAGACAAAGAAGCTGATTGGCAAGAAGGTGAATGTGCCGCTCTTCGGACAGGAGGTCAAGGTGATTGCGGACCAGCGCGTCGACCCAGAGAAGGGTACAGGTGTCGTCATGTGCTGCACGTTCGGAGACCAGACAGACATCGAGTGGTACAAGGCGTACAACCTTCCGCTGAAGCTCATAATAGACGAGCGCGGCAAGATCGTTCACGGTGACTATAAGGGCCTGAAGATCAAGGAGGCAAGGGAGAAGATAGTTGAAGACCTCAAGGCGAAGGGCTATGTCGTTGGCGAGAAGGAGCTGGAGCACAACGTCAACGTCCACGAGAGGTGCGGCACAGAGATCGAGTTCCTTGTGAAGATGCAGTGGTACATCCGCTACCTCGACCTGAAGGACAAGTTCCTCGAGTACGGAAAGAAGCTGAAGTGGCATCCCGAATACATGCGCTCGAGGTACGAGAACTGGGTCAATGGCCTGCAATGGGATTGGGCGATATCGCGACAGCGATTCTACGGTGTGCCCTTCCCGGTTTGGTACTGCAAGAAGTGCGGAGAGGTCAAGCTGGCTGACGAAAAGGACCTTCCCGTCAATCCGTTGAAGGATAAGCCGAGGGGCAAGTGCGCCAAGTGCGATTCGACTGAATTCGTGCCGGAGGAGGACGTCCTGGACACGTGGGCGACCTCGTCTACAACGCCACTCGTGAACGGAAAGTGGGATGGCAAGGGCTACGACGAGAAGATATATCCGATGTCGCTGAGGCCTCAGGCGCACGACATCATCACCTTCTGGCTCTTCACCAGCATAGTCAAGGCGCACCTGCATACGGGCAAGCTGCCATGGAGCGATGCGCTCATATCCGGCCACGCGCTTGACCCGAAGGGCAACCCGATGCACAAGTCGGCGGGCAACATAATCGAACCCACGCACATAATGGAGAAGAGCGGGGCGGACCCGCTGAGGTACTGGGCCAGCCTGTCGAGGCTAGGCGACGATGCCTCGTTCCAGGAGAAGGACGTCATGGCCGGGTCGAAGCTCGCTATCAAGCTGTGGAACGTCGCGAAGTTCGTCGAGAGAAGCGGGCT
>JASHUB010000027.1 GCA_030040265.1 Microcaldota archaeon | reverse complement strand
CAGAATATACTCTGCCGATTAGGTATTAAATACCTACTCTTCCATATCCTATTCTAAGGTGTTTCTTCTGAGCAATTACGAGGAACTATTGGACAGAGCGTTCGCCAAGCTCCCGACTTTGTCGGAGGAGAAGGTAGACTTCAAGATACCAGATGCCGAATCGCTCATCCAGGGCAGCAAGACGATAGTAAAGAACTTCGGTTTCATAGTCGGCGTGGCGAGGAGGACCAACGACGAGATCGCCAAGTACCTCACAAAGGAGCTCGCCGCTCCGGTCAGCATAGAGGACCAGAAGCTTGTCATAAACGCCAAGATACCTTCAGCGACGCTGAACACCAAGGTCAAGAAGTATTTCGAGACCTACATCATATGCAAGGAGTGCCACAAGCCTGACACGCACGTCGGCGGCGCCGAGCGCGGTTACCTGACGATAGTATGCGAGGCTTGCGGCGCGAGGTACACGGTGAAGCATTACTAGGGATTGGATGTACAAACGACCACAGGAAATAGTCCACAGGCTTCCCCTCCCGCAGGGGAACCAGCTAATTGGCGTGGTCACGAAGGCGCTGGGCGCGTCAAACTTCGCGGTCATGTGCTCAGACAAGAAGGAAAGGACGTGCATAATACCCGGCAGGCTCAAGAGGAGGTTCTGGATAAAGGAGGGCGACACGGTCCTCGTCGTCCCGTGGGAGACGCAGGGCGACACGAGAGCCGACATAGTCTGGAGGTACAGCATCCAGGACAAGTCCAAGCTCAGGGAGAAGGGCTTCGAAGTGCCAGAGTAATCAGCCAGTGATGTAAGCCAGGACCTTGGCAGGGTCTCTTTCTATTTCGTATTCCTTGGAGAAGAAATCAAGCAGGTTTCTCACGTCTCTTTCAAGGAACTCCATCGCCTTCGGATGCCCGAGCACCACGGCCTGGCCGAAGTCTATCAGGTATGGCGTATCCCCTTTCATAAGAATGTTGAAAGCGCTCACGTCCGCATGCACGAGGCCGGCGACCTTGTACAGCTTTTTCAGGTCCTCTATCAGCGAGTCCAGCGTCTTCTCCGGATCCTTCGTGCCGCCGACCCTCAACGACTGCGCCGGGACGCCGTCAGTGCCTATGAACTGCATCGCGAGGACGTTGCCATCGAAGTAATAGGGCAGCGGCGAGTGTACCTTCGCCGAGGCTGCGAGCTTCAGGTTGCCGTACTCCTTCTTGCACCAGGTGTATACGACGGCGTAGACGTTCCTCTTTATCTTCCCGAACCTGGGATCGCCTGCGATGTAGTCCATCCTCTTGAGGAAGTTGGACGTCTCTATCCTGAATATCTTGACTATGACCGCGTCGTCATGGACGTGCGTGCCGGGCAGCGCCGCATACACGTCGGCCTCCTTCCCCCTGGCTATCATGAAGCCCAGTTCCGACACTATCTCGTGCGTCATCAGGTAGCCTAGGTACTTCACGGTGCGCTCATCGAACATGCCGCTCTCGGCCTTGAACTGCTCCTTGAGCACCCTCTCGTCCCTGGGAACCTGCTTCCTCTCAGAGCTTCTGCGTGGCATGCTTAGCTATCGTGAAATACAAATATAAAGGCAGTCTAATGGAAGCGTAAAAGAAAAAGAAACAGAAAGAAAAACGAAGATTCAAACGAGCGTGTCAAGGCCCCGTCCCCCACGGAGCTGTTGGGTCAATTTTGCAAACATGTTCACGAGTCTATCACCCTACTAAGGAGCCCGCGAGCAGGCTCCAAACAAGTCAGATCCCTCTTTTTGGTATAAATCCAGTTTTAACCACCCCCTCGGATTATACGATATAGCATGGAACGGGCTCGTATATAAACATGTTCGTAGAAAATCCGAACAACCACCAAAAAGCATATATATTTTCGAAGATTATTCAATATCACAACGAGGGTGGATGCATGAAGAACATAAAGGGATCTCTGATAGACCTGATGAAGGGCGGCTACTGCGCGCCGAGAATCGCGAACATCGCCGCGAAGCTCAAGGAACCGTCGACCACGATACACTACAACCTGAAACAGATGGAGAAGGAGGGCGTGATAAGGACGTACAAGGCGGTCTTCGACTACAAAAAGATAGACGCGGGATTCTGCAGCTTCGTGCTGATAAACCTCACGCCGGACGAGTACGCCGAGCCCGAGAGGATTGCGAAGTCGCTCGCCAAGTTCGACAACATAGAGAGCGTCGACATGCTCTCGGGAGAGTGGGACATGCTGATCAAGGTGCGCACCAAGGACACCGACGAATACTACCAGTTCATGAAGCGCGTGCTGTCGCAGAAGGGGATTGCGAAGATAAACACGCTCAACTCGCTCAAAGGCGTCAAGGCCGAGTTCGTGCAGATGGAGTCGTAGACAGCCGCATGTAGTAGCACTTCGCCCTGATGCCCTCGGGCCACTCTGGCCAATGTCTGTAGAACACACCATTCCTGCCGCGCGTCCTGTCGATTCTGTAGCCCCACCTCTTGTACATGCCCAAGGTCTTGGTGCTGTGTGCGTACAGATCCAGTACTATGTCCCTACTTCCTGCGAACTTCATGCCGAGGTTGTAGAGCGCCTTGCCTATTCCTTTGCCCTGCACCCTGGAGTCGACGTAAAAGCCCCTGAGTTCGCAGTCTTTCCCCTTTCTCGTCATCGTTACGGAACCGACGAGCCTAGAACCGTAGAACGCGAGCCACGCTCTCTGATTGGAACCCTGCCTGAGGCTCTCCTTCAGATAGTCCTGCGTGCTCTCAGTGTTGAACACTCTCCGCGAGAAGTACGCCCTCTTCAGTCCGAGCTTCTCGCTGGCATACGTCCTCTGGAAGGTCCTCTGCAGCAGGTCTGTGTACGCCCTGAGGTCGCTCTTTCTTGAAAGCCTAATGGTTATCTTGACCTGCTTTTGCATACCCTAAAATTGTCTTGAAACATTTTAAAACCAACGCTTAAATAGGACACTGGACCCAGCTTGAATCATGCCACTCTTCAGAAAGCACCATGGAGGACGGCCTGGTTTCGGGCTGCCCGAAGCATACCGCATGCCCAGCTCGGACCGAGAGCACGAGCTGGACGCGGCCACGGCGGCGAGGCTGGGCGAAGAGATGTCCCACATCCGCGCGAAGGCCGGATGGGTGCTTAGCAGGCGGACATCCCAGAAGAGGCGAGG
>JASHUB010000026.1 GCA_030040265.1 Microcaldota archaeon | reverse complement strand
GGGGATAATCCTTCCCGTACTGGACATAGGGCAGACCATACCTATCCTGGGATTCTTCCCTGTCGCGATATATCTTATCGTCTCGGTCATACCGGGGTACATCGGGATAAACTTCGCCGTGATATTCCTGCTCTTCACGAGCATGTTCTGGAACATCGCTTTCGGAGTCTACGAGGCGGTGAAGGCCATCCCGCAGGACCTTCTCGACATCGCAGGCATGCAGATGCGCAGCAGGTGGCAGAGGCTCTGGGCCCTCTACGTCCCGGCAGCGATGCCTAGGATAGCTTATCAGGCAGTGATCTCGTTTTCCATAGGCCTTTTCTACCTCGTGACCAGCGAGATCTTTTCGACCGGCAGCAAGCTGTTCTCTGTCACGTATGGTTTTGGCGTTGTTATAGCCCAGCTTTCAGCGCAGACCAACCTTTACACGTACGCGGTGGTGCTGATCGTGTTCATAATAGCGGTTCTGCTGACTCGGTTCCTTGTCCTCTCGCCGTTCAGGGAGTACGCGGAGAGGTTCTCGCTCAGGGAGGAGGCCAGAGCCCGTAAATCGCTCGCCCTCGGCTTCTACTCTTGGGTCTATTCCAAGCTCGGCAGCGCGGTTCCGCACATCGGAATCCCTCTCGTATCTGTGCCTAGGCAGGCGGTGTCGCAACCGAGGCACGCAGCCACGGGGCACAGGGCCAGTCGCGGATGGGTCGGACCGTTCGTCGCGGTCTTATTCCTGATCGTGGTGGCACTGTACATCGCAGCTTCTGGAGCCGGATACGAGGTGCCGATGGTCCTGGTTGCGCTGGCTGCATCCTTCGCCCGGGTTTGGAGCATATACCTCATCTGTGCTGCGATATCGTTGCCGCTGGGCATACTCGTTGCGAAGTCTAGACGAGCATACGAACCTTCTCTCGGGATACTGCAGGTGCTGTCCGCCATCCCTGCCCCGATAGTCTTCCCTGTCATAATCGTGCTGGTCTACATGCTGCCCCACGGAGGAGAGTTGGCTGCACTGATAATCATATTCATCGCAGAGATCTGGTACATCCTGTTCAGCGTGATTGCCGGCATGAGGACCGTGCCGGCCCAGATGTTCGAACTGAAGAGAACCCTCCGGCTCAAGTGGTACCAGGCGTGGAGGGATATCTACATACCGGCCGTCCTGCCTGCTTTCACCACAGGTTCGATAACAGCGATAGGCGGCGCGTGGAACTCGCTGATAGTTGCGGAGTACTTCGCGTCGCAGACAAGCGGGCAGGTGATAACCCAAGTAGGCACGGGCATAGGCAAGGTCCTGGACGTTGCCGTCTTCCAGGGCAACTTTCCATTGATGGTCCTTGCCCTGGCCTCGCTTACCGTGATGGTGGTTCTTATAAACAGGCTCTTTTGGCAAAGGATATATAACCGGGTTACGGAGAGGTATAAGATGTCGATGTAGGTTGTTCGATGCCGCAGTCCATACTTGAAGTGAAGGACGTGTCCCTGACCTTTCCTATCGAGGGTGACGGAGGGTACCAGGTCATCGGCAGCGTGTCGTTCAATGCTATGAACAACGAGTTCCTGTCCATAATCGGGCCTTCTGGCTGCGGAAAGTCGACGCTTATAAGGATAATACTCGGCCTGCAGGCCCCGACGCGCGGCAGGATAGTGTATGAGGGGAAGGCTGTGCGCGAGCCGATGGACGGCATGGCGCTGGTGTTCCAGAACTTTGCGCTCATCCCTTGGAAGACGGCGCTGGACAACGTAAAGCTCGCCCTGGCGAACAAGGACATGAGCGAGGAAGAGAAGGACAAGAAGGCGAAGGACGCGCTCGAGAAGGTGAAGCTCGGAGGTTTCGAGACGGCCTACCCTCCGGAACTCAGCGGAGGGCAGAAGCAGAGGGTTGGCATAGCAAGGGCGCTCGCATCTGACCCATCGCTCCTGCTCATGGACGAGCCGTTCAGTTCGCTTGACGAGCTCACCGCTGAGGAGCTCAGGGAGGAGACGTATTCGCTGCTGAAGAACAAGACAACGCTCCCGCGCTCGGTCATAATGGTCAGCCACAACGTAGAGGAGGTAATAGAGCTGTCAGACAGGATAATAGTGCTCTCCAAGCCGCCTTCGCACATAGTTGACGTGGTTGAGGTGAAGCTCAAATACCCTAGGGACAGACGCTCCGACGCGTTCGACAAGATCGCGCAGAGGCTGTACAAAGGCCTTTACACCGCAGAGGAGTAGTCACTCGTTCTCGAGCCACTTCTTGTCCCTGCCGTTGTAGTCGAGGATGTCGAAGTATATCGCCCACTGTATTAGCGTGGTGTGCAGCAGGGCCCTGTTCTCGACGTAGTCGGTGTGGTGCGACAGCCCGTTCTCGAGCAGCGCATCCACAAGGTCGCCCGTGGTGAACGCGTGCTTCTTCTTCGAGATTGCGTACGCGGCCTTGAACGGCTCGAGCGTGACCAGTTTCTTGCTGACCTGCTCCTTCGCCTTTTGGTCGTTGACGTGTATCTGCTCGCCCAGTTTCGTGAGCGTCGCCTTCCCGTCCTTGAGTACGACGAGACCAAGGAGTTTTGCCGCGTTCAGCTGCGGAAGGAGGGTGTCTACCCGCATGTGCGAGAGCGTCGTTAGTTCTGCGACCGGCAGCGTCTTGTTGTTGTGGTACAGGACCTTTATAACGCCCATCACGGCGTTGAACCTCGCATCGTGTGGGAAGAGTGACGCCTTCGGCATTCAATCAGTATAGCATCGGATGCTGTTATTTTAACCCTTTCTCCGCTGCATTGGCGCCGGCGCGGCCTTTCGCGGCGTCATGTACCAGTACAGCAGCAGGCACATCGCTATCGTGAACGCCACTGAGCCAGCCAGTGAGATCTCGCGGAAGCGGTTGAGCGACGCGTACTGGCTCTTCGCGGATGCCTGCGCCTCGTCTGCGTAGAGAACCGCCGCCTCCGGAGAGGTGTTGAGCGCTGCGTTCGCCTTTGACAAGTACATGTACGCCGTCTTCATGTTTGGATAGAAGAAGATGTATCCGCTCGCGTTGACCTCTTCGAGATATAAGGTTGCGTTCGTTATCGTAGCATTGGCGGACTGGCGCGTGTACTGCGGCGTAGTCACCTGCGCGAACGAGACCGCGAGGAGGCCCGCGAGCATTATGCCTACTAACAGGTAGCGCATTGAATCAGAAAAATAAAGGAAGAGAAAGAATAAAAGAAAGCAGGTTACAGGTTGACGTCAATGTCGAGCTCCTTCTTCAGCTCCCTGTACCTGTTTCGGATCGTTACCTCAGTGACTC
>JASHUB010000025.1 GCA_030040265.1 Microcaldota archaeon | reverse complement strand
ACCAGTACAGCAGCAGGCACATCGCTATCGTGAACACCACAGAGCCAGCCAGGGATATGTCGCGGAAGCGGCTGAGCGACTCGTACTGGCTCTTCGCGGATGCCTGCGCCTCGTCTGCGTAGAGAACCGCCGCCTCCGGAGAGGTGTTGAGCGCTGCGTTCGCCTTTGACAAGTACACGTACGCCGTCTTCATGTTTGGATAGAAGAAGATGTATCCGCTCGCGTTGACCTCTTCAAGATAGAGGGTCGCGTTAGTTATCGTGGCGTTCGCCGACTGGCGCGTGTACTGCGGCGTAGTCACTTGCGCGAACGAGACCGCGAGGAGGCCCGCGAGCATTATGCCTGCTAACAGGTAGCGCATTGAATCAGAAAAATAAAGGAAGAGAAAGAATAAAAGAAAGCAGGTTACAGGTTGACGTCAATGTCGAGCTCCTTCTTCAGCTCCCTGTACCTGTTTCGGATCGTTACCTCAGTGACTCCTGCCACGTCGGCGACCTCCTTCTGCGTCCTCCTCTCGCCAACGAGCGCGCCGGCGATGTAGACCGCAGCTGCAGATACTCCCGTAGGGCTTCTTCCGCTCACCAGGCCCTTCTTCATCGCCTGTTTGAGCAGCTGCACGGCCCTCTCCTGCGATTCGCCGCTCAGCTTGAGCGCCGTGACGTATCTCGGCACGTAGCTTACCGGGTCTGTCAGAGGTATCTTGAGCTGTAGTTCGTGGGTTATCACGCGGTAGGTCCTTCCTATCTCCTTCTTGGCGCAACCTGATATCTGGGCTATCTCGTCCAGAGTCCTGGGCATGCCCGCGCTCCTGCACGTGGCGTAGAGCGCTGCGTTGACCACCGTCTCGATCGGCCTTCCCCTTATGAGGTTGTTCTTGACGCACTGCCTGTAGAGAAGCGCTGCGCTCTCCCTTATGTTGTCAGGGAGACCGAGGTAGCTCGCGACCCTGTTGAGTTCAGGGAGCGCTACGAGGTAGTTCCTCTCAGAGGAGCTCGCGATGCTCGCCCTCTTGTGCCACTTCCTCATCCTGTAGAGCTGGGCCTGCCTCTTCGAAGGCAGCTTCGCTCCGCGAATATCCTTGTTGTACATGTCGATCTCTGTGACCAGTCCCTTGTTGGGCTTCATGTACTTGATAGGCGCGCCCGTTCTCGCCCTTGTGTTCCTCTGGTCAGAATCGAACGCCCTCCATTCGGGGCCGACGTCCGTCACGTTCTCTTCAATGATTAGTCCGCAGCTGTTGCAGACGTACTCTCCCTTCTCGCTGTCGAATATGATGTCGGTTGCTCCGCAGCTCGGGCACTTCTTAACGTTCTCCCTTATCCTTGCGCCGAGCCTCTCGTGGATCGCACTGATCTCGTTGGCGCCAGCGGGCCTTCCGCCGAGTGCGCCGGCTCTGGATTCCGTCATTTCGACGGCATGGGATTCCCTTCTTGGGGCAGATTTGGTAGTCTTCTTGCTAACCATCGTTATCACGTTTTATATTTTTTCTAATATGATTTTGGTGACGGGGTCAATTTTATAAACCTTCCTAAAACAAGCACTACAATAAGTATACATTAAGATATTTAAATCTTTCGGTCAGCCGACGGCGACACGTCGCAAAAGTCCGGCAGCAGATTCAGCGCGTGCTTACTCTTCTCGACGGCGACGCCTTTTCCGGGAACATCCCCCTCAGGGCATCCTCGCTAGCCTTGCAGACACCCCGCTCGGTTACGAGTCCGGTGACAAGCCTTGCTGGAGTGACGTCGAAGGCCCAGTTCTTTGCAGGGCTGCCCTGCGGCGTGAGCAGGACGTCTGTGGGCCTGCCATCCCTCGCAAGTCCCTGTATGTACCGGACCTCGTCTGGGTTTCGTTCCTCTATCGGTATCGCGGCGCCAGTGGGTATGCTCCAGTCGACGGTAGATGAAGGGAAGTTGCAGAACGCTGGGACATGGCTGTCAGCCGCAGCCACGAACTTCATGTACGTTCCTATCTTGTTTGCAAAATCCCCGTTTCTAGCGACCCTGTCGGCGCCGACCATGACGATGTCCACCTGGCCCGTCTGCATCGTGTGACCGCTTGCACCGTCGACTATGACGTGGTGCGGGATCCCCATGGAATCGAGCTCCCACGCGGTCAGCGATGCGCCCTGGTTCCGAGGCCTGGTCTCGTCGACCAAGAAGTGCACTCTTATGCCGTCCCTATGCGCCTGTATCCCGGGCGACGTGGCGGTGCCGTTCGCGACGAACGCCAGTGGGCCGGCGTTGCAGTGCGTCGCTATGTTGACGGTTTCGCCGCCCTTCTTCTCGCTTAGCTCCTTTATGAGCTGGGCCCCATGCTCGCCTATGAGCCTGCAGTGATCAGCATCCTCATTGGCGATCAGCTCGGCAACATCCAGCGCCGCGCTCCTTCTTTCTGTGGCAGACTGCAGTCCTTCGAGCGCGGCAAGCTGCCTTTCTGTCGCCGCAAACAAAGGCCTTGCCGTAGGCCTAGTGGCATTGAGCTTTGCCGCGGCCTTCACTGCGCTGTCTGGATCCTCGATGATTGCGAGATACATGCCGTAACCGCCGGCTGCCCCTATGAGGCCTGCGCCCCGCAGGTGCATGTCCCGGATTGCAACAGCCATCTGGTCAACGGTGGTTATGTCTTCGATGACGAACTGGTGCGGGAGTGACCTCTGGTCGATTATCTGCACTGTCTTCTGGTCTCCCTTCTTCAGCCAAATCGTCCTGAAATTATCCCAGTCAACATTCATTCAACCACGAGAAAGATAACCGCGATGTGGTATATAATTCTATCATTGCGGGGTGTAATTAAGCAGCTGGTAGAGGGAGAAGTTGGAGCCTGCCCCGTCGGGCTCAGTCGCTACGAGCCTGAGCTTGTAGTCTGTGGTGTAGAACTTGCAGACAGTCGTGTTGTACGGGCTTACGGTGCACCAGAAGTCGTAGTCTAGATAATAGCAGCCATAGCCGCTGTACGCCTGGTTCGTGAACAGGTCCGTCTGCGGAGGCAGGTAGGAGGAGCTTCTGTTGAGCATGAACCACACGGATGGCAGCTCGGACATGACGAGACAGTTGCTAGGCACGAGGTGGCTGCTGTTGTCTATGAACGCGATATCGTTCTTCGAGTATTGCGTCGTGTATGGATTCACGCCGGTGAGGTTGGCTGTCACGTTGTTCAGCGGAAAGCCATAGTAAGAATAGGATGGCTTTGCCAGTGTCGCAGCTGCGTGTACGAATGGTACAACGAAGAACACGATAAGGATGGCTGTAGCTATGATGTATCCTAGCTGTGTGTTCTTGCTTGACGCGAACCTGCTTATGCTGGATATCCCGAAAGCAGAGAGAATGGCCATCGGAGGATAGATTATCAGCAGATACCTGACCGAGACGCCGACGAGCACGGAGCCTGAGAAGTAGAATAGATAGACACAGAAGTACGCGAAGAAGAAGAGCAGCAGCGCAAGAAGTGTCCGCCTGCCGTTCTTGTAGCTTTTGTCCAGGAGCAGTGACGCCGCGCCGATGATCGCAAATACGGTGATGCTCGGGATGAATATGATTGGATACTCGAAGATGAAGCCAGCCAGGAACTTGGCATTTGCGAGAAGATTTGGCAGGACGTACGATGCTGAGAAGGTCGCTGTGTTTGGATAAAGATAGAATGCCGCGTTTGCCTGCAGCTCCGGAGCGGTCTCAAGCGACGCGACCAGCTGAGGCACAAGGATGAGAAGTGAAGCAAGTAGCACCAGGTAAACCCTCGTGCCTGAGATCTGCTTTGACGCCGCACGAACGGCATGCTTCCTTCCGGATGGCCATGAGAATGCAACATAGAGTATCGCGAATATCGGCACCAGCAGCAGCGCTTCGAGCCTGAAGTAGACCGTGAACGCCGTGCTGAAAGCAACAAGTGACAGGGTCCTGACGTTTCGCTGCTTCAGGAACACTAGAAAGAAGACCAGGTCCAGAACCGCGAATGCCATGAATGGCAGGTCCGGGCTTGCGACGGTGCCAGCCCAGATGAAGAGCTCTGGGATTAGCGCAAACGCAGCTGCTGAGATCACACCGACCTCCTTCCGGTCGGAGAGCATGCTTGCAATCAGGAAGACTCCGACTATCGACACCAGAGCCATGAACAGTTCAAGCGCATACGATGTCACGTTGCTGATTCCGAACATCCCGAAAGCTACTGCGATGAGGAACGGCCATCCCTCTGGATCGAAGCCCAGGTTGGTAGTGAAGCATTTCTGGACGTATGCGGTCCCGTAGATGCAGGACAGCGCATTGCCGCTGTGGAGTATGTTTAGTGCTATGCCCTGGTAGATGTTCTCATCGAAGTACACCAGCTCGGACTTCGGGAACACATATGTGGAGAGCAGGGTGAAGATCACCAGGATCGCCAGGAGCAGAAGGAGCGACTCTCTGCTGAGGTGTGCCTTGAGTGCTTTGACCATGTCCCTGGCAGACCAGAGCAGCGAGACGAGCAGACCTAGGAAGGACAGAAGGCACGCGATGAATATCGCGTATCCTATCAGGTTGCCGATGTACGCGACCGCAAGGAGCGCGGCCACGAAAAGGACGATTGCGGCAGGCAGTTGGAGGAAGCCGAGTTTCATCTGAATACCTGGGCAGAGATTGGATCGTATGGACTCGGCGGGATTCGAACCCGCGACCCCATCGTTGCGAACGATGTGCGCTACCACTGCGCTACGAGCCCTTAGGTAAGAGAACTCCTTTATCCAGCCATCCGATATATCTCTGTTTTATCAGTGGGTGTGATGTTCCTATTAATGCCATCCAACGCTTTATATTACTATTTCCTCTTACTATCACGTCGCCTCCGTGCCTGCCTTGCCAATGGACATATGCCGGCAAATTGAAGTCGCCCATTAATTTCTTTATTTGATATAAGAAAGATTCATTTGCACTTGTTATCTTTATGTGTAGATATTTATAAGCCTCATCTCTTCTTGCGAAAATACACCCATCCGTATCAAGAAGGCCTCTTAACACTGCTGCCTTGACTCTCTTAGGTTTTTTGAACATTATTGGAGGGATCTCAATCTTCTCCTTTTTCTTACCTATGGGCATGCCGAGCTTCTTGAAAGAATAAAATACACTTTGATTATTTATGCGAATGGCTATCGAATTGGAATCTTTTCGGAGATACGGAGTAACTTTGATGTTAAATTTGGATCTTAGGCTAGGAGCTAGGTAGGTAGTATAATATTCAAAATCATCCTTCCCATTTCCTGTGAAGATAGTAAAATTCATCGTGTAGCCTGTCGTTCTGTTAAAGCACCGAGATAAGCAACCGTCGCCTAAGCAAACTCCAAACAGTTCCCATAAGAGTTCATCTTGCGATGGCACCAGGGTTTTTCTCCGAAAACTCCTAACGTGAGCCATCTGCGCTTTGATATCCTTGAACATCCACAATCACCTGAACTCACTAGGAGCTATATGCTTATTCCGAAGTAGTACCTGATGATCGCTCCCAATATTATTGTTACGAACGCTGCCCCTAGCGATATCACCAGCATCTCCGCGACCCTGCGCTTCGCGCTCGTGTCGCTTATTATCGCGACTATGGTCGAGACGACGGTCAGGACTATGACCACAAGCACTATTGACGTGATTATGCCGGCGTATCTGACCAGCCCGAGGATGAACGGGAGGACCGCGATTATCGCGCCTATGAAGTAGAACAGACCTATATACATCGCCTCTTTGGCTGGCGACGTCTTGTGCACGACGTCTTCCCTCATGGCCTCCCTCACGAGGCCTCTCGACTTGGATGAGATGTACTCCCCGGCGGCCATGGACAGCGTTCCGGCTATCCCGACAACTATTCCTGCGACAGCCACTACCAGGCTCGATGTTGCTACGACAGCAAGTCCGGTGACGACCGCAAGCAGTTCTACTAGCCCGTCGTTGAGCCCGAAGATTATGGACTTTATGTAGTTCAGGTCTCCGGTGTACTCCCCTATCTTTCCGGACAGTTCCTTCTCGTGGAACTTCTCATCGTTTAGTATCACATTCCTTATGGCGGCCTTCCCCTTGCCGCTTATCCTCCTGCTGCCGAGCGCTGCGGAGTACTCTTCTATGGCCCGCTCCTCGCCGCGTTCCAGCAGCTTGATTGCGAATGCGGTGCCAAGGACCTTCCTGATGAATACGTAGTATGCGACGGCGAATCCTACGAATGCCGGCTCGTGTGGCGTCTCACCTGCATCGGAGATTATGTCCTTCCATATCTTGGCGTGCTTCTTCTCCGTGTCCGCCAGCTTCTGCAGCAGCCTCCTGAGCTCCGGCCTCGACTCGTTCTCGGCGAGCGCGGTGTAGACTGCGATGTCGTGCACCTCGTCCCTGTAGAATCCCTGCTCCATGTCAAGTCTGTCAGCCATGAGAACCATTTTATTAGTTAGCTTGAATGTGTGAATATGCTAGGACTGCTAAAATCAAAAAGGTATTCCTACTCCGGCCACGAGAGTTACAGATACGTTGAGAAGATAATAAAGAACGGCAGGAACATCTGCATTTCGTCGCCCTATATCGATAGGTACTATGCGGCTTTCCTGCTCAGGAACTGCGCTGGCAAACAGATCCGCATCATTGCATCATCGATCGACAGTGACGCAGCAAGGATGCTGCGGGGCGGCGGCGTGAGGCTCTGGCCGTTCAAGCTCTCCGCGTTCGTGATAATCATGGATGCTTTCCTTTACCTGTTGCACGCTGCTGGGCTCGCACTCATCGCAGCTTCGGTGGCGCTCATTGCCTGCAGCCTGTTCTTCGTGAGGATGAAAAGCAGGGGCATCTCGCTCAAGGTGCCGCGCGAGTTCGTGCACGCCAAGATGTACATCGCAGAGACAGAGGCTGCCAGCGGGTCCGCCAACTTCACTTACAGGGGGATGCACAAGAACGTGGAGCACATAGACGTCGTGACCGACCCGAAAGACGTGAAAGAGCTCAGGAGGCAGTTCCAAAGCATCTGGGACGCTTCATGAAGTGACTGTCTTCACCACTCCTGATGCGAATATCCTTGGCACTGCAGCCCTCGCGAGCAGGAATCTGTCGCCAGGCAGGACCGCCACAGGCTTCTCGAACGTTATCTCGGCTTCAACGCCCTTCTTTTCCACACGCGCGTTCGAGTAGGAGAAGTTCGACGCGAAGGTGTACAGCCTTTCGGGCTCGATGTTCTCGCTTGCGAAGCCGCTGGTCATCAGCTCTGCGGTTATCTTCTTCGCCTTCTGCGCCTTCTTCGAGGTGAGAAGGTCGCCTTTGTCAATCTCGTCCGGTTCGATGTTCTTAAGCGCGATCCCGACCCTGGTGCCGTACTCGGCTGTGGTGATGTCCACGTCCTGGCTCTGCATCGAGCGCACCTCCACCTCCTTTCCGGAGGTGTGGAAGAGCTTGTCGTGGACCTTGACCGTGCCGCCCTTCACTACGCCGAGCGCGACGGTGCCTATGCCCTTGACAGGGAACGCGTGGTCTATGTCGACCCTCACGTCCCCGGATGGGTGCTCCGGCTTGAATGCGAGGATCTTGTCAACCACCTGCTCCTTGTCGATCAGCTCGAAGTTCTTCATCGATGTCCCTGTCAGGAGGTTGCCGATGTCGTTGTCCTTGGTTATCAGGAGACGCTTGCCCAGCAGCGAGCATGCCACCAGCATCTCGCCGAACGACTTGTCGACGCTCGCGGTGCTCAGGACTATCTGGTCTGCGATGAGCAGCGCCTCTGACGCCGCGTAGAACTTCTCCTCGATGCTAGTCGGCGCGAGCGCCACTATGACGTTGTCGTCCATCTTCCTGTTGTAGAACGTGAGTCCGTTGACCGAGCCCTTCTTGCCGATGAACTCGATGAGAGACTTGTCGACCGGTACAGCAACGACGTAGTGCAAATCAACACCTAGTTTATACTGACCTCGAGCGGGCCGGCATAGTTGAACGTTGGCGCCTTGACGTATATGCTCAGGACGTAGCTCCTGTCCGTGTCTGCGACCGCCGGCAGCTTCGGCTCCGTGCCCACGAGCTCGAACGGCTGGCTCACCGTCACCTTCGATACGGTGTCGCCCTTCTTGAGCACCTTGTACATCTGCAGGTCCTTCTTGAACAGCTGGCTCTTCTGGACGCTTGTGGCGAACCCGGACTCGGCTATGTCCTCGCGCCTCGCCCCGGAGCTTAGCACGATCTTCGTGACGCTCAGGTGCACCATGTCCTGCGTGTTCGTCCCGAAGTCTATGGTCATCGGCCCGTGGTAGGCCTCTTCCGGCGCCTTTATCTTTATCTTGAGCATGACCTTGTCCTTGTACTCGACCTCTAGGGGAGGCGCGGGGTCTACGGCGACCAGCGCAAAGGGAGCCGATACCGTGGGGTTGTTGACCCGGATGCTGGGCCTCTTGAACTGCTCCGGCACCAGGTCGCTGCCCGCCTTGTTAGCGAACGGGATGCTTAGCGTGAAGACCTTCTCGGGCACCTGTCTTCCCGCTATGCTGTGCATGCTGCCCATCGTCTTGAGGTTGATGCTGGTTATCGTCACCCTGGCCTTGTTCCTGTTGAAAGGATTAAACATAGATTAGAATTGCTGCGGTCATGCTTATATAACTTTTCGAACACACTAGAAGCGGTGATCGTTTGGGGGCAAGTGGAGCAGCTGCGCACGCAAAGCCGCAGCTGCCGGCCATCTCGCTGAGAGAGAAGATGATGCTCCAGAAGGGCGCAAACGATCCGGACTATTTCAAGGATGTGGTAAGACCCAGACTCTATGAGATCTGCGGAGGCGACGCCGAGACCGTCCAGGAGCTGGTCAAGGACGTGGTCCGCAGGTACCAGGGCATCGCCGGACTCGTGCTCCCGAAATTCGATCCTCCAAAGAACATGATGGTGAAGATGCCCGGACTTCCGAGGAAGGTGGCCCCGGTGAAACCCGCAGAAGGCCTGGACAAGAATTTCGACGTCCCGCTGGTGCTCGACCATTACTTCGATGTACAGCAGCCAGGGACCGTGGTCGTCGAGCCGAGGAAGGGAAACGATCGGGTCAGGGTCGTGTCGGCGAACGACGGCGTCGACCTGTACAATGCGCAGGGTTTCCCCAGCGAAGGGCTGGCTTACGTCGTTGACAGGCTTCGTGAATACGGGGCAGGGGGAAAGTCGGAGATATTGCTCAGCATAGCGGGCCTGCCTACAGACAAGAAGGATCCGGTAGGCTCCGCGCTTGCGCAGACCGAGGACCTGATCCACCAGACATACCCGTACGTTTCAGGTTACATAGACAACCGCTGGTCGCCGAACACGGCAGATCTGCCGCTGCTGCAGACGGAGGAGGCGTATCGCCAGACCGCTGTGTTGATGAAGCAGCTTGTGCCGCACAAGCTCAGGCTCATGAAGATAGGCCCGTACGAGCCATCCGGACGCGATGCGATGCTCGCGCTCGTCAAGGCGTTCCTTGACGGCGGAGGGCACGGAGTCGTGACGACGAACACGTTCAAGGTGCCGAAAGACCAGCTGCCAGCAGAGGTGCGCGGCAGTTGGGGCTACCCGACCGCAGGAAGGAGCGGCGCGTTCTTGACCGGGTACATGCTGAGGAGCGTGCGCGACATACGGCTCGCGTTTCCAGAGGCGGACATAACAGCTGAGGGAGGGATATTCGATGGCCACGTCGGCTACGATGCCTTCAAAACAGGCGCCAACAGCATAGCAGGCTTCACGGTCTATGCGAGATACGGCTTCGGGCAGGCGCCCAGGATAATGAGGCAGCTCTCCGAGCATCTCGAGAGGGACGGCAAGACGATGGAGGAGCTCCAAGCGGAAGTGAAGGAACTCGCCAGGAAGGGCGAGACCATGCCTTCTTCGACAGGCGAGAAGCGTTCGCCAGGGTAGGACGACTCTGAACGGCCATAGATCTGCGATTCACAGATAAGGCTTTAAATCTCGATTGCTGGTGAAGATATGGTTGAGAGCCATGGAGAAAAGGCATTCAAAGACCGAAAAGTATGTTCTTGAGTACGACCGGCAGGTGGATGCGGCTTATATCCGAATCCGCAATGGCAAGGTGCAGGATACTGTTGAGGTCGGAAAAGGAGTCCTTTTGGACAGAGACAACCATAATAGAGTAATTGGGATAGAGATCCTCGGATTCTCAAAAGCAAACGTCAACCTGAACGCGATACTTTCCAGAGTGCTGACCAACATAGCGGTAAGCAGATGATTATCACTTTTTCTAAGCATTCCCTGCAGCGAATGCTTGAACGAGGAATATCTAGATAGGAAGTGGAGAATGCCCTTATAGGTCCGAACAAGGTTCTTGCTAGAGGCAAAGGCGAGTTCTCTGCGACAAAAAGGCTGCCTAACGAAGGATTGTCGTAGTTATCTTTCTTCGACTTGACGGGGCGGTATTTGTCATAACCGCATCCTATACGTCAAAAGCTGGAAAATACCTTTAGAAGTTCGCCAGGGTAGGGATTTGAACCCTAAAGCCCTTGCGGGCACCGGTTTGCCTGTTGCATCACAAATCAGCTCTCGATGTTTTGCAAACTCGAGACCGGCGCGTTACCGGATTCTGCCACCCTGGCATGTATAGGCATTTGGCATAGCAGGTTATAATCCTTTTGCCTTCAGGAGAGAAAATTGCAACGAAACCATTTTAATAATAAGCTTGGATATTAATGGTATCATTACGGTGTAGGCATTGGACAAGAGCGCCTTGATTAGATATCTGACCATACCGGCGGTGCTGCTTCTGAACGCACTGTCGATAGGCTTCGCCGGGTACCTTTTCTTCATAGCGACGAACGTTTACGACGTTGCGATAGCCATAGCATTCCTGTTCCTGAGCGGCATCTCCACGGTGTTCAACCTCCAGGCGGCGATCGCCTACTACTCGGCGTACTCGTACGAGCAGAAGTTCAAGAACATGAAGACTAAGTTCGGGAAACTGGACCACTATCCGACAGTCGCGATGGTCGTGCCCAACTACAACGAAGAGCCCAAGGTTGTCAAGACGGTCATACACAAGCTCAAGAACATCGATTACGATAAGAGCAAGCTTACGTTCTATCTGGTCGACGACTCTACAAACCGCGACGATGTGGATGACCTTCGCAGATTCTGCAAGACGGAAGGGGTGACGTTCATCCATAGGGAAGACCGGTCAGGGTACAAGGCTGGCGCCATGAACAACTTCATGAAGTACTGCAAGGAAGAGTACGTGGCGTCATTTGACTCTGATGAGTACCTGATAAAGAAGAGCTTCCTGCGCGACCTGCTGCCATTCTTCAAGGACAAGGATGTCGCTTACGTCCAGACCGAGAAGAGGTATCAGAAGTTAAACCTTTTCGCGGATTCTGTCAACTTGTTCAACAGTTTCTTTTTCAGCTTCGTGCAACCGAGCCGCGCCTCGAGGAACACTACGATCTTCGCTGGTTCATGCGCGATAATAAAGACCGATGCGATAAGGAAGATAGGCGGCTTCCCCGAGTATATAATAGAAGATACCTTCTTTTCGTTCAACGCCAGGCTCAAGGGCTACAGGGGGGTGTACATCCCGAGGACGTACGCGCTTGGAAGGCCGATGGGCAGGTTCACCTCCTTTGCAAGGCAGCAGTGGAGGTACAACTACGGCGGCACGCAGTTCCTCGGGCATTACTTAAACAACAAGAAGAAGATGACGCTCAAGACACTGGAGCATATGGACTACTTCAGCCTGGGACTTGGGCTGAATTACCTCTCGCTCATCCTCATACTCTTCACCCTGCTCTCCATACTCATGGTGCTGATAAACGTTCCGTTCACCGTAGTGTCGATAAGAAACCTCATCTATCCGCAACAGATCATATCTGGCATCGAGTACTTCAGCCTCTTGGCATTATTCATCTCGTTCGCGGCGCCCCTGCTCGTCTCCAGGATATACTTCGGGAAGTTCAAGTATGGCGTGGTCATATTCTTCCTCAACTTCGGGCTCGCTTTCATAAGGGCGCGCGCTGCTTTCGCAGTGCTCCTTGGCAAGGCCCCCGACTTCAAGTGCACAAGGGACGGGATTGAAAAGAGGGGCATGCGCTTCATCACGGCCCTGAGGAACTCGGCGGCAGAGGTCACCTTCTCTAGCGCGATGCTCGTCCTCGGCATAGTCACGCTGATGGCCAACAACCTAGTAGGAGGGGCATGGCTCCTCTGGTACAGCGTTCTCTACGGCTCCACGTTCTTCTTCTTCTACAAATACGGCTGAGCCAATGATGTACATAAGAGCGCACAACACGCCGCACGGGGATATTGTCGCAGTGTGCGACAAGGACCTGCTTGGCAAGAGACTCGCTGAGGGCAAGCTGCAGCTCGACCTGGAGAAGTACAGGGACTTCTACAACGGTTCGCTGAGGAGCGAGGCCGATGCGAAGAAGGAGATAGCGAAGTTCCACATCTACACTGCGAATGTCGTCGGCAAGGAATCCGTGAAGGTGTTCATAGAACTCGGTCTGGCGACGAAAGAGGACGTTCGGATGGTACAGGGAGTGCCGTTCCTGCACACCTACAAGATGGACGCGCTGTGATCTATTAGCTTCCCTTCAGCTTCATTATCGCTTCTGCGATGTCGCCGTTCGCCTCCTCGAGCGCCGACCTTGCCGCATCGTTGTCAACACCGGTCTGCGACGCGACTGTCGCGACGTCGTCATCGCTTATCTCGACCTTGACGGTGCTCTGCTCGCTTATGCTGCCGCTCACCTGGAATGTTCTCGCGCCCTGCGCGTCTATCGCAGTGACGCTGGGCGACTCTATGACTATGTTCTTGTCCTTGCACTGGATTATGACCCGGTCAGCGTCTATCTCGGTCTGCTTTATGCCCATGCTCTCCATCATGCGCTTTAGGGCTCTCGGGTCCATGTTCGGCATCATAAAAGTCATT
This sequence comes from Microcaldota archaeon, assembly GCA_030040265.1. Classification (GTDB taxonomy): domain Archaea; phylum Micrarchaeota; class Micrarchaeia; order Micrarchaeales; family CABMGC01; genus JAKAWC01. Next base: position 15,407 of record JASHUB010000025.1, on the reverse strand, counting down.
TACCATTTGTAGCCCCACACTTAAAAACGTTCCCGATTTCGTGCAGGTAGGTTCGACATCGTGCGTCACATCGGGCAAACGCTTATTAATGAGGGCGTATGCAGATGTTGTGATTTGATGGAACATAAAACCCAGCACGCGCAGGGCTTCCTAAGCACGAGCGAGAGGTACTTCGCAGAAGTGTCCGGGGACCGCAGAGGCATGCAAACGACCTTCACTAACGCGATAGGGCAGGCAGGCGGTGCGTACAGCAGCAGCGTGATGCGGTACACAGCGATAGTGTCTGGTCGCGTGGCGCCCTTCTTCCTCCATATGGTGTCTAGGAGCTTGGGGGACAAGTCCGCCAGGGCTGCGTTCGACATGGCAGCCAAGGACTATGCCGCCGAGACCGGCTACGACCCCCAGGAGGAATTTGAGAAGCTTAGTATGTCCGCTGAGTTTGACTTAGTTGGCGCTACCCAGAGGAGTCTGCGCAACCTGATTGCGATGCTCAAGGATAGGACGGTTGAGTACGACCTATCGCGTCCGCTGGAAGGCGCGACTGTTGCCGATGATGAGGTTTTCTGGAACATAATGAACCATTGGCTTGGAGATTTCATAGGCGGGTTCAAACCTGGTGAGCCAGGCGCCCTGCCTTTCGACCTTACAAGCGAACAGGACACCCATGAAAGAAGGACTAGGTCGCTGGCCGGCGTGCTTGAGGGCAGCGCGGGCGTGCCGACAGGACCCGCAAAGAGCATAGCAACCAGGATCATTCGATTGATGTCGCTCGCAAGGATGGGCAACCTAGCGGCAATCGCAGGTGCAAGCCTCGATGGAACGGAGTTTGTCATCAGCGGTCTGGACGGAGATGCCAGGGCCAAGACGCTCGCTGCTCTGTCCGCGTTTTACAATTACTCGGTTGAATGCACGCGGAGAGGCGTGCTGGCAGAACCCTCCGCTGAAGATTATGACGAGCTTGCGAAGATGAGGATCAAGGCGAAGAGGGCGTTCCAGAGCATCATCGCAGCGGATGATGTGGCGCACTACGCTGCGGTACAGGCTGGCGAACTGCTCTTGTCCCTGGCGCTCAGCGCGGCAGAGCGCATATCGAAACAGAGGCTCGACCTGTCCGTCTCCCAAGATGCTTACCGGTTCTTTACAGACTTCCAAGAGGCCAACATGTGGCTGGTCAGGCAGGCCGAAGAGCACCCCGAAGCTAATCTGTCAGAGCTGGTTGCCGGCAGGAAGAATGAGATGCGACTTGAAGAACGCGCCAAGCGCATAGAGGGCGTGTTCTTGAGCGAGCTCGGCGGAGCGGTGGCAGAACTGCTCGAGGCCGCCGCTGACAAGAAGCTTGCCGAAGGCATGGGGAGACTGCTTGGAGAGCACGAAGAGGGAGGGCTCTACAGCGACTTCCTCGTTGCTGCCAGCCTGGTCGCTTACCAACCGAAAGACGTGCTCCTTCGCCTGGTTGCAAGAAACTGAGCCCTGATGCTGTCATGCCTTCTTCTCTGCCAGCAAAAGCCAGTGCCTGTCCTTCTCGCTGGGTGGCGTGAGTTTTAGAATCTTGAAGCCAGAGAAGGTCCTTTTTATCTCCTGCCTTGTGAATAGGTGGTGCACCATGCCCCTCTCCGGCCCGCTCAGCGTCAGATATGTACCTGCCTCCAGTCTCCTTCCTGTGCCACGCATCTCCTTTCTTCGCGACGTTAGGTTGACGAAGAGCACGCCCCTGTCCTTGAGGATCCGGCGTATCTCGCGCACCGCCCTGTTTATATCCCTTAGCCGATTGTGGTGTATGGCGTTCGTGCTTATCACCGCATCGAAACTGGAATCGGGGAACGGCAGCCTTGTGACATCATGATTGATCAGTACGTAGTTCCTTGCACCCATCTTGCTCAATGACTCAGATGCGAATGCGAGTGCGTTAGCTGATATGTCCTGGCCAACGGCCATGAAACCTTTCTTGGCCAGGTAGGCGACGTGGCGACCGGATCCGCATCCCAGGTCCAGCACCGTGCGTGACCCTCTCTTCTTCAGCACCGGCACGAGCTCGACGATGCATTTGAGGGGCTCTCTCTTGATTGTTTCCTTGTTGGACCAGAAACGCTCCCAATTGCGATCCACCAGACGGACCACCTAGATGTTGTTCAGCCTTAGCTTTATCTCCTCTGTGCTGAGCCTAGTGGTGAGCAACGGGATCTTCTCTATCTGGGATATCTTTATCGCGAGCTTGTCAACGGCATCGATGTTCTGGATCACAACCAGTCTGGGCTTTATCGGGGCGACCCTTATGACGACCATCGGAGACCTTCCGGTGCTGACCTGGTCGAATATGAAGGCGCGCTCGTTGGTGGTGCCGAACAGCCTCGGGTACTCGCTGGGCGATATCTCGAGTATGACGCGCAGGCTGTCCAGAAGCGTGTAGCCGAAGAGCTTCATCGAGTCCAGGTATCCCGGGTTCGAGGCGATCTTTGCGTCTATTATCCTTGCGAAGTCTATTCCGGAGATGGGCGCGCTGAAGTCGTGTATGCTGTAGAAGCTGTCCTTCTCCTTAGGCAGGCTGAACTTCTCCAGGTTCCTGACAACTTCGTTGCCCTTGCTCTCATCGATTATGAAGAGCGCGTCGACGAACCTCTTGATTATCTTGACGCCCGGGCTGGCCCTCCTGTTGCCCTCGTAGTCGCTGATCGTTGATGTTGATATCTTGAGGTGCTTCGACAGTTCGACCTGCGATATGCCGAAGAGCTCACGCCATTTCTTCATCGTGCTTCCCGGATTCTCGGAAAGCGCTATCTCTCCAGCGATGCGTTCGCGTAGGCTGTCCATACTGGTAATTGGTGAGTAAAGGTTTATATAGAGTTTGACGAACCCCACTTAGACGCATAACAGGGCTTTTTCGAGTGTCGCGCTAAGGTTTATAAACCTTACCTACTAAATCATTTTCATTGCGCAGATAAGATCCACTCTCCTTAACCCTCTTTTTGTCTTATCTGCCTTTTTCTCTTTAATCAAACGCCTTACTTTCTGGTCTTTCTACGCTTTGCAGCCTTGGGCTTTGCCCTAGGCTTCGCGCCTATCCCGGCGTAGAGCCGCTCGACCTCTGCCGCCTCGCTCCTCTTGTCCTTTGCCTCCTGTTCCTTGGTCTTAGGGGGAAGGAACGTGATCTTTTTCGGCTGCTCTCCGGGCTGCCTCTTGAAGAAACCCCAGACTATGAAGAAGATGCCCAGGAGGAACAGTATCACCCCGCCCAGGGACCCGAGCTCGAACGAAGAGCCTATGCTCGGCGCAGTGGTTGGGGCAGTGCTGACGCCTTCGGCCTTGAACACGATGGTCGTGGTGTTTTTGGACGCAGCGCTGCTGGTGAATATTGCATAGTACGCTCCAGGCTGCACCGTGGAGTTTGGCACTGCATATATCGGCGTGCCGGAAAGTGTCGACACGTTCGAAGTGGCCGGGAACGCGCCGCCTGCGGAACCGAGCACTATCTCGACGACGCCCTTGCCCTCCAACGACTCGGCCGTTGGCAGCAGGCTCTGGTTCGCCTTCGCCTCTGGTTCGAGCTGTGCGAACGCCGTGCTGTTGACAAGGTAGTATGCGCTGAGGTTGGCCGTTGCCGCGTACGATGCGATGAGTATGGAGGTCTTGTTTATCGCGAAGTTGTAGTAGAAGGTCTGGTTCGGCCTCATCGCAAACTCTGTCGCGCCTCCCCCGTTGCCAACGAAGTTGGTCAGGGACTTCAGTGACACGAATACCGATGCGAAGGCGAACACTATCAGCAGAACCCCTAGAAGGACATATCTTAGATGCACTTTGACCCCAGAATACGTCGTATATAGGCATCTGAAGTTATTTAAAAGGTAGTATCCAATCTGATATGTTCTAGAGAGATGCACTCATGGAGGGGAAAGTGAAAACCGGCATACCTGGCCTGGATGCCATGCTGTTTGGCGGGATACCGGACAGGGACCAGGTGCTGCTTGCAGGCGGGCCTGGAGCAGGCAAGACGCTGCTCGGGTTCGAGTACCTGTACAGGAATGCGCTCATGGGCGAGTCGGGGATATTGTTTGCGCTTGAGGAGGACACGCGCTCCGTCATGAACAACGTGAAGGCAGCGTTCCCGGAATTGAAGGACATGGACTCGCTGATCAGGCAGAAGAAGATAACCGTGAACTCAGAAGCGGCGATGGGCCTCTTCGACGACGCGCAGAACCCGGAATACAACTTCGGCAGGTTCATATCCGAGATGGAAGGGGACATAACCGCATCTGGCGCCACCAGGATAGTGCTCGACACGGTGTCGCTGCTCGATGTCCTCATAAGCAACAAAGTGGCGTTCAGGAAGGCTAGCCTCTCGATGATAAAGGACCTGAAGAGGATGGGCGTCACCTCGCTCCTCATAGCGCAGCTCGACGACCCGGACCGGAACCGGCTCAGGTTCAAACCAGAGTATTTTATGTTTGACGGTATAATAATAATGTACCAGACCGAAGAGGAGCAGAAAAGGATGCCGGCATTGGAGATAATAAAGATGCGCGGGTCGAAGCACAGTTTCGTGACTGCGCCGTATGACATATCGCCGTCCGGCTTCAGGGTTATAGCCGCCGAGGACATAACCTCGGCCTTCGGTTGACTTGATGGCATGAAGGCAGCAATGGCAAATCCGGAGAGGGAGAGACGCGACAGGATCCTGATCTATGCGGTGGTGGTCGCGATCGTCATCGTGGCAGCCCTTGCGTCGTTCGGGCTTAGGAGGGGCAGCACGCTGCAGCAGTGCCTGGGCGCGGCTATCACCCAAAGCAAGTATGAGTGCCTGAACCAATTGGCAATGGCCACGGACAACGCCTCTATCTGCGGTTATCTGCCATCGGGCAGCGCGAACGGATGCTACGGCGCGATTGCCGAGAAGACCCTGAACGCCGGCACATGCAGCAAGATAAGCGGCGCACAGAACCAATCCACATGCGTCCTGTTCGTAGCGAACGCTACGGCCGACGCGTCTGACTGCAGCTACATGCCTTCAGGCAGCTCCGCCCCGTGCTACTCGCTCCTCGCAGTTAAACAGTACAACCAGACGCTATGCGCCGACATCGCTTCGACAACCGGCTCTCAGGCGTGCGACGCGGCCGTGCAGACGAACCAGGCGCTGCTCGGGGAGGATGCCGCATTGTGCGACGTGGTGACGAACAGGACCAATGCCACCCTCAGCGAGATGGTGCTTGCGAACCTCAGCTCGTCGGGATACAGCTACGATACTTCCCTGAGCATCAAGTCGGTCGCTGAGTTCGCTGCATTGCGGGCAAACCAGAGCGCGTTCTCGCCGAGAGACGTTTGCTACACGCTGGTCGCATACGCAGCGCAGAACACAAGCGACTGCAGCCTCGTCTCGAACGGCAACCTTGGCGACTACTGCGCTGGCCTTATATCGAAGGCGACACCTACAGGCCCTGTCAATTACACGCAGCTGCTCGATGAGTGCTCGCAGGTGAGCTCCCAGTACCAGAGCATCTGCAGGACGGGCACGCTGCTCGGGGAGGCCGTCAACACGAAGAACATCGCGATCTGCGCGGAGTTCAACACGAGTGAATCTTATCAGTGCTACTATTCTCTCGCATACAGGTACAAGAACGCTACTTACTGCAGTTACATAACCAACAGCATCGAAAACAGTGCTTGCGTTGAGGGCATGAACTTCAACGTGACGACGGGAAGTTAGGTACGAACAACATGAAGGGACTGGTGGCTTCGATAAAGTACAGCAATGCCCAGAGCGAGCAGCTCTACTGCGTGGTGGACACCGCCACCGCGAAGATCGGATATTACAGAAGCGAGATAGTCCTCAAGGAGGGCGAGACCATAGACTTCGATGGCGAAGGCGGCACCGTGAAGAGCGCCGCAATCTCTTTCGATGATGCAGCGGTATCGGTGGCGAGGGAAGCCGCGGCCGAGGCTGCGAGGCGCTGCGTCTCGAACAAGCCTTATGCGATAGGAGTGAAGGCGCTGGACGAGGTCACGGCAAGGATGTGGGACCGGCTGTCGGCATCCGCAGCGCTCCTGCTGAAGAAGCTGATGCTGGGCGCGCCGGTGATAATCAGGTTCCACAACGACGCCGACGGCTCCACCGGCGCATTCGGGCTGTACAAGTCGCTCGCAGATCTCGAATCGCGCATCGGCTTCCGGTTCGGAAACACCGTGTGGAAGATGCAGCGGTCCGTGTTCTACGGCATCGATGACGCATCTTCGGACGTGCTTATGGCGAACAACTACGGCACCATAGAGAAGCCGCTGCTCCTCTGCACGGATTTCGGCACCGCGCTGGAGAGCAACGACGGCGTAGCCACGCTCGGCGACAAATTCGACGTCATATGGCTGGACCACCACCCCATAATAGAGGGTTTCAGGGGGCTTGACTTTGCGCACTACACGAATCCATGGAGGTTCGGCGGGGACTCAAACTACACGGCCGGCTTCCTTTCGTGCGCGTTCGCGAAGACCTTCTCAGAGGTCGACACGCGCGAGCTGGAAGAGGCGTCGTTCATAGGCGACTACAGCGAATACTCTGCGCCTACTGAGGAGAGCCGCAGGCTCTCCATGCTGCTCGACCTGATGACCAGCGACACTCGCGTGGTCACCGGTTCAGCAAGCTCGAACCTCACGCCGGAGACGATTGACACTGTGCTGAAAGACAAGGCGCGCGCAGACGAGCTGCTCGGCTATGCGAAGAACAAGCTGAGCGAGGCAATCGACTCTGCGTTGGGCGCCGTCAAGATGTACCAGGCAGGCGGAGCGAAGATATTCGTCGCAGATTTCGAGAACGTCAGGGGCGACGAATCCGCGCGCTATCCCCTGCCCGGAAGATTCGCATCGAAACTGCTTGACAAGATGCGCGAGCTCAATACAGAGCCGTGCATCGTCGTGCTGCACTTCGGGAAGCTTGTCTCTGTCAGGGTCGACAAGTCCATCAGCGACAAGGCTGACCTGCTGGGCGTGATGTCGGAGATGAAGAAGGCATACGCAGGCATCGAGTCGGGTGGTGGGCACATGAGCGCCGGCACCCTCAAGGTGGCCGACGCGCACGACCGCAGCCAGATAATGCGATTGCTTGTTGACGGGCTGAAGGGGAATCTCGAGTCCTGACGCGAAGACAGCCTTAAATACCAGCCACGACCTATACCGAACCTAGTGACCTTATGGTAAACAACGGGTACCATGCAGAGGCCCTGGTGAGCATGCCTGTCCGTGGGCTGACGGCGAGCGCGCTCGCTGGGCTCAAGCGTGGAGTCGGAACGCCGGCCCTGGACCTTGCACTGATGGACAGGATACAGAACCTGGCAGCCAGGGCGACGAGGATCGGCAAGCACAGCTATGACCCTCCCGAGGTCCAGAAGATGGTTGCGCTGCCCGCAATAATAGTACGGGAGGGGGAGATAGGCGCGGACCTGCTTTTCTTCGTGAGCGACGGAAAGGTCGCAAAGGTCCGTAGGCCGTTCGGCGACGGCTACCGCACTGGGGTGCCACAAGTGCCTGTGCGAAGGTCGACGTTCACGGTCTATGTCGGGGAGAACCCGACGCTGAACGCGAACAGTGGCGGAGTCTGTGCCATGCTGGTGAACCACGAGCCCGGAAACCCGATGACGATCGACAGCTCACTGATCATAATCCCTCCGATAATGGCTGACGCGGCAAGCAATGGTGCTTACCACTTCGCCGGGCATAAGCCGTTCGTATCGGCCGCCCATGGGAGGGACGTCGCTGTCAGGGTCATGTGCAACAGGCTGAACATCGCGGTGGCGTGCAGGGACGGCGGCCTGTCTGTGCAGTTCGATGACCGCGTTCGCATGGCAGACCGTGGCGCGTTGCCTTACCGCAGGATAGGAGAGCTTGACCTGAAGGATGTACTAAGGGCCAGCAAGACCGTGAGCTACTAGAATCAGTTGTTTATGCTTCTGAGCTTTCCGAACGCGTCCTTTATCATGCCGACGAATCCGCCGGGCTTCTCCTGCGGCGCATCGTGCGGCTTGTCGTCGTCCTTGTGGGCGCTCTTTCCTTCGCCCCATCTCTCTTCGAGCTCCTTGACCTTCTTGTCGTGCTCCTCCTTCTTCTTTGCCTCGGTCTGCACCTTCATCTTCTGCCACTCCTCCTTGGTGTAGCCGTACGGCACCGATTCTCGGATCACTTCAGGCTCGAAAGCGTACGTGTAGTGCTCCTTGAAGTAGTCGAAGTCGCGCTCCGTCATCTTGTCCAGCTTGACGTGCACGCCCTCCTTCGCGAGGAACTCGATGAGCTGCTGCTGGCTTATCTTGTCCTTGTAGTTCTTCGCCTCCGGGTGGTTGTAGATGACTATGATCTTGCGCTTTACGAACTCGACCTTGCACCTTATCACGGCGTCCATGAGGAGAAGCCTGTACTGCAGCCGCGCGGAGTGCGGTATGTCGATCAGCTCTTTCGGGTCGATGTCATCGAACTCGACCAGCTTTATCATCTGGTACGGCATACGGACCTTCACGCCGTTCTTGTCGACAACGTAGCTCGATACAGCGTCCTTGTCCTGCTGCGTTATTGTATTGCTTTCCGTCCTATGGTCCAATCGAATCACTTAGAAAAATAAATGATGCGCTGCATCAGCAGCCGCATCCACCCTTGCCGCATCCGCAGGAATCACCGGCCGCTTCGGCCTGGTTCCCGCATCCGCAGCCGCCCTTTCCGCTGCCGCATCCGCAAGAGTCCTTGGACTCCTGCTTGGCCTCGTGGCCGCCGCATCCGCAGCTGTCCTCCTTCTGCGCCACGGTCCTTACGACAGCAGGCGCGGTTGCGTTCACCGATTTCGCCACAGCGACTATCGGAGGCACGACCGCCTTGTCCGTTGGCCTTGCGAAGTTAGCGACATGCTTTCCGCCGTTTACGGGAAGCGCGAAGTAGTCGACCATCTGCCCATACGTCCTGATGTACGCAGGGTCCGACTCTAGGGCCTTTATGTCCCTGTGCAGCTTGTCCGAAGCATAGCTCCAGTTGGCATGGGTCTCGCCCCATTCCTTGGCAGGTATGCTGTACTGCTTCTGGATCTTGTCCCTGTATACTTCTGGGAATACGTTGAACGTGCAGAATGGCAGCACCTGGCCGTCAGGCATCGCGTAGTGGATGTCGCACTTCTCGACCCTCTTGATGTCGTACGTCCACTCGTCCTGGAAGTGCATCATGCCAACGAACATCGAGCGGGTGTGGAAGACGCCCATGGACTCGAAGTCGTGCTTCAGCAGCACCGACGTGAGCATCGAAGCGAAGTTCACCGACTTCGGCTGGTTCTTCTTGTCGATGTACTTTGGCAGCTTCAGCAGCGCCTTTGCCGCTATGATCTTCCTCTGCCACCTCGGCTTGCCCTGCATCTCCTCGATCGCGCCCTGCAGCGTCTCGACGAAGCTGTCCACATCGAGGAACCTCGTTATCGGGGTGATCTTGCCGTCGTTGTCCTTGTACAGGTACGAGCCTGCGCCGCATGCGAAGTGGATCGACAGGTCGTATCCGAAGTCGCCTGAAAGCGCCTCTATGAACTTGGTTATTCCGCCCGAGTAAGGCACGGACTTCCAGTCCTCCTTGGCGATGACGCCGTTTGTCTGCTCCTCTATGAGCTTGATCGCACCAGGTATGGTGATCCTCTGCTTCTCCCTGAGCCTAGGAGGCATCCTTCCTACCAGAGAGACCGGCTGGAAGTTGACCGCCTTTACGACATCGAGGTTGTTGAGGCCGAAGTTGATCATCGCTCCGAGCTCGTGGTCGTTTATCGTCCTTATTACCGTTGGCACGAGCACGACACCGATGTGAGCCTTCCTTGCGGCATCCAGTGCCTTCGGCGTCTCCCAGTGGTTCTTTGGATTCGCCCTCTTGGACACTCCGTCGTACGACATGTAAAGCGTTGTTACGCCTGCTTCTCGCAGCTTCACCGCCAGGTCTGGGTTCGCACCCAAGTTTATGCCTGTGGTGTTGAGCTGTATCTGGTCGAAGCCGGCCTTCTTGCACCTCTTGACTATCTCTACGACGTTAGGGTGCATCGTCGGCTCTCCGCCGGTTATCTGCATGGCGTTCGCCGGGATGGGCTTCACGTTCTTCAGGCTGATGAACATCTTCTCCAGTTCTTCGACAGTAGGCTCGTAGATCGGCTCGCCCTCCTTCGCGTAGAAGAAGCAGTACCAGCACGATAGGTGGCACCTGTTCGTTATGACGACGTTCGCGAGTCCGGTGTGCGTCTTGTGCCTCTGGCATATTCCGCAGTCGAACGGGCAGTTCTCTCCCTTGAGCAGAACGTTCGGGTTGTCGAGTCCTCGACCGAAGTAGTTGAAGTCACGCATGCGGATGTACATGTCGTAGTCCTCCCAGTACTTCTCGACGAACATGCCGTCTTTCTCGCACGTCTTCCTAATCATGACGTTGTCTCCGTCCTTGTATATCGTGCCGTCGATTATGAGCTTGCACTCTGGGCATACTGTCTTTGTGCGCTCTATGACGGGCATCTTCTCCAGTTCCTCGAGGGACCTGTGGTAGACTGCCAGTATAGGATTCTGAGCGTCAGCGTTTCCTGCGACCTCCTTTACCTCGGGTCGCTTGTTGTTGATGTTTGTAGTCAGGTTCTCGTCGTAGGTCGTTTCCTGTACGGCCCCGTTTCCCATGTTTCGTTCCGGGTTATTCGGCATCAATACACCATGAATATCAATCGCGCTCGTTGAGAGTCCCCATTCTTCCGCGATATTTATTACAGAGTAATAAGACAACAAGTTATTTAAAGGCTTTTACGGCTCCCTTGACTATTTTATCTTGTATATCTTCTGCGCCGCCTTGTCGAGCTGGACCTTCAGCTTGTCAGCGATGAAGCGCTTGGACATGCCGTCGGCGCGCGATGCGATGCTTATCTTCGTGGCGTACAGCCTCGCAAGCCTCCCGCGGACCCTCCTGTTCGCGTTGCTTATCTGCGGCAGCTTGAACAGGACGCCGTACTTCGGCGCCTTGGTGCCGAACTTGACGTGCTTGAACAGGGCCTTTTCCGCGCCGAGCAACTGGATCGTCGACGCCGGCATCGTTGCGAGACGCTGCATCGATCCCGCCTTCGCGAGCAGCTCCGCCGCTATCTTGTAGTCTATCAAGTATGAGATGTTGGGCATTATCTTCTTCACGCTCTTCTGCAGGTAAGCGTCCAGCCCGTCCTGGAGCCTGAAGAGGCTCTCCGACTCCTCCGCGACCATCCTTATTGCGCTGTACTCATCCGGATTCGGCTCCCTGCCGATCGACCTGCCTATCTGCTCCTTGACCGCCTTGGCCTTGTCGCCCAGCAGCGCCTTCAGCTGCTCCTCCGTCGCCTTCTTCTTGTCGCTCCCTATCGCGATGACCATCTTCGAGTAAGTCGACTGGTTGTTTATCCTCGCCTCAGGGAAGTACATGCTGTACCACTCCTCCAGGCGCTCGTAGAGTATGTTCCTGACCTTCTCCGCCTCGTTGTACGCGTCGATCGCCTGGATTATGGCGTGCTCCTCTGTGGCGTAGGCGTTGCTTATGCTCGCCTTCGCGGTCTCTAGGAACCTTCTCCGCTTCTCCTCTGGAGTCTCCTTCGGCATGAAAACCAATGATTAGCAGAATAAGATTAGTTCAAAAGGAATATATAGGCTATGATTGCAGCAAACCCTGAATGTTTGGTTCTTCTGGGACTAATCCTGCCAGGAACCCCAACCATGCGCATCGGGCCCGCCGACGCGCTCATGGGGGTGCGGCATTCTGCCAGTGTACTGCGGCGCGTCCGGGTCCGAGCCCGATACTTCGACCACCTTTGCGCCCCTCCTTGGGCCCTTGAGCGCATCCAACATCAATAGTTCTCTGAGCCTCGCGGCGAGTTTCACGCACTCTTCGTTCGTCCTGTTGACGACAGGGCTCGACGCTTCCGCATCGTAGTCTGTCCCGGCATACTTTCCGACAGACACCCTGATGACCAGGCCTTTCTCCGAAGTCATCGGCGCAATCAGATGCACGGTTAGTACAAGGCGGCCGTCATGAGGGGAGTGGTCGAAGGAGACAAGCTTTCCATCTGGGAACTCTTCAGAGGAACGGATGCTAAGCCTCGCCGGGTAAGTGTCTCGTATGATGTCTGCCGCGCGGGTCAGCAGGACTCCCCCCGCCTGGCACGTGAAGATCCTTGATCCGCTGCCGCTGCTCGCTATGGCGATGCCTTTCGAAGCTGCGAACTCGGAGATGCTGGTCCCCGTTAGGACAGGCCTGTTCATGAGTAGGATTATTTAGCGACTCGTTATTTAGACCTTGCGACAGCGCCGGAACGCCGATAGACCTATATATATTTATCTCGTAAGTCTCATCTATGGAATTGCTGCTCAAGGTCCTGCTGGGCGTGGTGATCGTTATCGCGATAGTGGGTGTTGCGTTCTTCGCGCTGCAGGGCGTGTTCACGCCGCAGGTGACCCAGGCGCAGGCGCAGAGCCTCGTGCTCAGCGACCTCCAGAACTCGAACCCAGGCGCTGTGGTCAACATAACCAACTCGACTCCGTCGCAGTTTCCGGGCAGCTGGCACATCGTGGTCTCGGTCGTCACAAACGCGACCTCGCCATGCCCGTCATACTACTTATACTCTTACGATTATCCGAAGTACAGGTTCGTCTACACCGTCGTCGACATATACACGCAGAACTGCGACATATACGAGTCGTCAGCGACAGGCACTTACATAATCTCCTCTTATCCGGTAGCGATAACCAAGGCGACTACGATGGGCATCCCGCTGGTGGTCGACTATATCGCGGCTTACGGAGCGCAGAACGTGACGACCCACGCCACGTACTATCCGTCTTTGACAGTGCAGAACGCCACTTTCAGCGACGCGTGGGCGGTCGAGTACAACGCGGCGGCGGCGAACGACAGCGTTTACGCAGTGATAAGCGACGAGGGGGCGCTGGACGTCGCGTACAACGTCTCTCACTGAATCCTTCTTTCGAAGACCTGAGTGCCTTCCGGCTTCCTCGGATCGCCCGGCATCTTGACGAGCTCGAATCCCAGGTCCGTGAAGAAATCGGCGGCGCTCCTGTTCTTCTTGGAGACGTCCGCGCGCAGCGCTATGATGCCGAGCTCCTTGGCCCTGCGCTCCGCCTCGTTGAGCAGCGCCGTGCCTATGCCCATTGCACGGTAGCCGCGCTTGACTATGACGCCGACTATGCCGACGTTGAGCTCGCCGCGCACTATCTCGCACTCTCCGACGATCCCTCCGTGCTCCTCCGCGACGACGTCGACCATCACCTTCCCGGCAACGTCGCGCAGCTTCTTCTCGAAGAGGTCGCGCAGATCCGCCTCCGACGGCGTTGTAGTGAACCACATCGATGACGGGTTCTCTGCATAAACTCCAAGGACCAGCGTTATGAGCGACGGGATATCGCCGCTTCTCGGCTCGCGTATCTCCATGCAGATATATTCGCTGCGAAAGGTAAATAGCTGTTCCACTAATGTGCAAGATTTTTAAGCAACAACTATGCATTAGCTAGTGAATTTTATGAGAGTATCACCCATCACCGCGAAACGTTTCTTCAAGGATGTCGGCGCGGAGCGCGTAAGCGAAGACGCGGCGCTCGAGCTGGCGGACATGCTGAACAGGTACGCCTACTCGATAGCGAAGAAGGCGACAAGGCTGAGCGCGCACGCGAAGAGGAAGACCGTGAAGAGGGCGGACGTCCTGCTGGCGCACTGAGACGGAAACTAATTTATACCTTCGAGTCGTTCAAATCTCAGTGAGCGCATGTTCCTTCTGCAACTGGCCCTGCCTAGCGCGATAACGCTCTCCCCTGTGCTGGAGATAATAATAGGCCTCATACTACTGCTTTTCGTCTCGAAACTGTCTGACATAGTGATAAAGATAATCGGGCTTGTCCTGGTGATCGTGGGCGCGCTTTCGTACTTCGGCATATCCGTGCTGGGCGGCAGCCTCCTGCTGTTCTCGCCTATTCTTGAGGTCATCATAGGGCTGCTGCTGTTGTTTTTCGTCTCGAAGCTGTCGGAGCTGATTGTGAAGATCATCGGTTTCGTGCTGATTGTGCTGGGCGTCCTCGCGATACTCGGCATAGCTATATTCTAGGGAAAGACGCCCGCAACATAAAGTAATATAAAGCACGCTTCAGTAAAGAAATCGTGGTGTGCGGGTGGCTGACGGCCTTCAATGGCTGAGGAAGCTCTCTCCACGCAGAGTGTGTAGCGCCCAAGGCGCGATTCGGAGCAGAAACGATACCGCTGCTGTGCATAAGCGATGACACTACGAGCGCACAGATGCGGATGAAACGAGCCGATGCGCACACGGTGAGCGTGCAAGGCAAAAGCCGCTAAGTCAAATGTCACCTAAAACAGAAGAGAGGCTACGGCACACCACACATTTACGCTCAGTGGGATGCATGGCTGTTATCGCGGTCGGCGGCGACCTGAACTCGATGGACAAGAAGCAGCTGCGCGAACTGGTTCTCAGGATAAGAGGCGACATCAGGTGGCACAGGGACCAGCGCGGCGACGACAGGTGCTGGCTCGACGACATAAAGCTCTACGAGAACCTTCCCGGATACATCAACCCCTACTCGCAGAGGGTGCCCCCGAAGGTAGAGTTCCTGAGGCTGTGCGGCGTCTTCCAGAGCAACAGGCAGGTGCCTGGCGAGCACGTGACGCACACGGAATCGGCGCAGCCGCGGAACGCCGATGAGGACCTGGACGCGATGGACAAGGAGACGCTCATACTAGAGGTGAACAAGCTGCGCAACGGGATACACACGCACCTCGAGAAGGGAGAGAAGCGGGGATACGCCGACGACGCTGCGCTGTACGCCCTGCTTCCGGAGCGGACCAAGGCGATAACGAGGCTCCCTCCGGAACTTCTGCAGAACTGCGCTAGGTTCTGCGCGCTCAAGCTCGATGAGCATCCGCCTAGGATACACGAGTGGTGACCATGCAGAAGGTCAGCATCAGGTACGCGAGGCCCGGGGACCTGAACACCATAATAAGGATGAGCAGGCGCGGCATCTGGCGGACGTGGTGGGCCGGCAACTTCACGCACGGCAGGAACCACGTTGTGGAGCGCATAAAGCAGAGGCGCACGATAGTCGCGATGCTTGACGGCGGGATGGTCGGTTATGCGATGTACGGCGTCATCTGGAACACGATGCACCTCGAGAACGTCTTCGTTGAGCAGAGGCACAGGAGAGCCGGCATAGGCACCGACCTGTTCGAGGAGCTGGAGCGCATAGGGAAACGGAAGCGCTACAAGAAGATGATGAGCGACTGCGACGTCACGAACGCGGCGTCGATAAAGTATCACCTGAGGAACGGCTTCAGGAGGAGCGGCTACATCAAGAACCTGTGGGACCGCACCGATTCTGTCGTGTTCTCGAAACCGCTATAAGGTTTTTGCGCTA